>NZ_JBSFZS010000022.1:0-81636 GCF_053600395.1 Streptomyces sp. NPDC005070
GGGGTGGCTTCTTTGGTGTCGCCCTGGGTCTCCTGGGGGTGGGATCTGGAGGAGCGGCGGCGTGCGATGAGCACGCCGCCCGCGGCCAGGACGACCACCACGGCCGCCGAAGCGCCGATCAGCGTGCCGGAGTTGCCGTCCGAGGAGGAGGACGAGGCCTTGGCGGGGGTCGCGTTCAGGTACTGGTGGAAGGAGTCCTGCGCGGGGTAGGCGCCGGCGGAGTTCGCCGTGCCGGCCACGATGCCGCTCACGCGGTCGGTGCGGTACGCGGCGAGACCACTGGCGTTGTAGATCATGATGTTCTCGTTGGCCTTGTACAGGATGGCCTGCATCTGCCGCAGCAGATCCGCCCGCTCCTTGTCGTCGAAGGCGCTCTGCTGACGCAGGAACAGGCTGTCGTAGTTCTTGTCGCAGAAGAACGAGTCCGTGCTGCCGCCCTCGCCCTTGCTGTCGGGCAGCGCCGAGCAGGTCTGGATGCCCAGCAGGTACGTCGGGTCGGGACCGGTCGACCAGGAGTCCATCAGGATGTCCCAGTCGCCCTTGGCCAGGTCGGCGTTGAGCTTGGCGGAACTCATCGACTGGATGTCGACCTTGACGCCGATCTCCTTGAACCAGCCCGTGAGGTACGTGGACACCTTGGCGTCGCCGTCGTCGTCGGAGTGGATGCCCAGGCGGAACTCCAGCTTGCGCTTCGACTTCGGGTCGACCCGGATCCCGTCCGAGCCCTTCTTGTAACCCGCCTCGTCCAGCACGGAGTTGGCCTTGGCCGGGTCGTAGCCGAACTTCTCGGAGTCGGAGGGCTGCCACGAGTACTGGGGCAGCGACTGCGGCAGATAGCTGCCACCGACCTCCGCCAGGCCGTTGCGGACCTTCTTCACGATGGTCGCCCGGTCGATGGCGCGTGCCAGCGCCTCACGCACCTTGGTGTCGCCGAGCGCCGGGTGACCGGTGCCGATCTTCTTGCCGTCGCGGGTACGGGCGCCGCCGTTGACCTCGATGCCGCTCCAGCGGTTGCCGACCTGCTCGTAGGCCTTGATGCCGGACTGGCCCTTGAGTGCCTGGTACTGGGTCGGGTTGAGACCGCTGACGTAGTCCAACTGCCCCGAGCGCAGGGCCGCCACCGCGGCGTCCGTGTTCTTGAAGGACTGCTCGATCATGTGGTCGTACTGGGGCGCGCCGAGCAGGAAGTCCTTGTTCGAGTCGAACTTGGCGTACTGCTCGGACTTGTAGTCCGTCAGGGTCCACGGGCCGTAACCGACGATCGGGAAGCTGTCGTTCTTGTAGTTCTTCAGGTCCTTCACGTGGGATTCCCAGATGTGCTTCGGCACGATCGGGATGCCCGACACCGGGATGCTGACCGACAGCATGGTGGCCTGCGGCTTCTTGGTCTTCACGACCAGCGTGGTGTCGTCCGGCGCGGTGACCGACGCGAAGTTGCTCACCAGGGAGCCGTTGGCGGTGGCCGCCGTGGAGTTGCTCATGATCAGGTTGAACGTCCAGGCGGCGTCCTCGGCCGTGATCGGCTTGCCGTCGCTCCACTTCAGACCCTTGTGGATCTTGAAGGTCCAGGTGAGCTTGTCGCTCGACGTCGTCCAGGAGTCCGCCAGGTACGGCTTGACGGTGCCGTCCTGCTCCACCCTGTCCAGCGCCGGGTAGATGCCGGAGAACACGTCCAGGCTGCCCGCGAAGTAGGCCAGGAACGGGTTCAGGGAGTCGATGCCGATGCCGGTGATCGGCATCCGCAGCGTGCTGCCGCCGTTGTCGGCCGCGGCGGCCGGCGCGAGGGCGAGGCTCGCGCCGGTGGCGAGCAGCAGTGACGTGGCCAGCGCGGCGGCCTTGCGGCCGATTCTGTGCGCGGGGGCGGGCTTGGTCATCGTGGACTTCTCCAGGAGGTGCCGGCGGCGCGGGGCCGCGAGGGGACGGGAAGGTGGGACGAGGCCGCTGCGCCGCGGACCCCGGGACTGGGTCCTACGGCGCGACGATAAATGCACGTTGCACTTATTGGTCTATGCATTGGTGTGTGCATTGGTTCGTGCATTGGTGCATGCATGTATGTGAACGTGCGTGCGGTGGGACGGTGGGAGGGTGGGGCTCTGGTGGGCGGGGGAGGGGCCGGTCCGCGGCGCCGTTGTCGGCCCGTGCGGGGTTCAGCGGAGGTGCGGGGCGGTCATCGCTCCGCGTTCCGGAGCCCGGTGCCGGTGCCGGTGCGCAGGAAGTCCTCCAGCACCCGTACGCCGAACTCCAGGCTGCTGACGAGGACCTGCTCGTCGACGCCGTGCACATACCGCCACGCGTCGAAGCCGGGCGGGGTCAGACCGGGGCCGAACCCGTAGCACTGGATACCCAGTCGGGCGAACGCCTTGGCGTCGGTGCCGCCCGACATGATGAACGGCAGCACCAGCGCTTGAGGATCGGCCCGACGCAGCGCCGCCGCCATCTCCGCGAAATCGGCCGAGGTGTGGTCCGCGAAGACCGGCGCCGCGAAACTGTGGAAGGAGCGCGAGACCTTCTCGCCGAGCAGGGCGTCCACGGTCGCGAAGAAGTCCTCCTCCGCGCCCGGCAGGATCCGGCCGTCCACGCCGGCCGTCGCCTCGCTCGGAATGACGTTGTGCTTGTAACCCGCCTTCAGCATGGTCGGGTTGAGCGTGTTGGCGACGGTGGCCTCGACCAGCTTGGCCGCCTCGCCCAACTGCGCGAGGGAGGCGGCGTCGGCCGGGTCGACCGTGACGCCCAGATGGGAGGAGAGCCCCTCCAGCAGGGCGGCCACCGCCGGCACGATCTGCACCGGCCAGCGGTGCGCGGCCAGTGCGGCGAGGGTCGCCGCCAGGGTGGCGACGGCGTTGTCCGGGCCGGGCCGGGAGCCGTGGCCCGCCGCGCCGTGCGCCGTCAGGTTCATCCAGGCGCTGCCGCGCTCACCGACGGCGATCGGGTAGAGCCGGGACGCGTCGGGCAGATGGAGCGAGTAGCCGCCGGACTCGCCGATCGCGGTGGTCACGCCCTCGAAGAGGTCCGCGTGCCGGTCGACGAGGAAGCCCGCCCCCAGCTCGCCGGTGTCCTCCTCGTCCGCGACGAACGCCATCACGATGTCGCGTGCCGGCCTCACCCCGCGGCGCGCCCAGGACCGGGCCGCCGCGAGCATCATCGCGTCCATGTCCTTCATGTCCAGCGCCCCGCGACCGAGGATCGCGCCGTCGCGTATCTCCCCGCAGAACGGGTCGAAGCTCCAGTCGGCCGGCTCGGCCGGAACCACGTCGAGGTGGCCGTGGACCAGCAGGGCCGGGGCGTCGCGGTCCTCGCCGGGGATGCGGACCACGGTGCTGGCCCGGCCCGGCGCGGATTCCAGCACGACCGGCTCGTAGCCGGACTCGGCGAGCAGTCCGGCGGTCCACTCGGCCGCCTCCCGCTCACCGCGGGAGTCGCCACCGCCGTAGTTGCTGGTGTCGAAACGGATCAACCGGGCGCACAGCTCGGTGACTTCGGAGATCAGTGCGGCGTCCTCGGCGGGGGAGAGAGCGCCGCCGTCCTGGTAGAGGGAGGGGTCGTTCATGGAGAGGAACCACTTGCTTTCCCGGCGGCAGGGGCGCGAGGACGAGGCCTCTGCCGTCGATGGCTCAGCGAGACGGACTCGCGGAAACGGGGAACAGGCGGGACGGGGGCGGGAGGGGGACGGTCACCGCGCGGGCGAGGGATCGTCCTCGGGTGCGGCGGGTAAGCCGGACGGGTTCGCGGCGCGGGCGCCGGGAAGCCCGGCGGCGGGTCCCGGGAGATCCGGCGTGCCCTCCGCCTCGCCCGCGGCCGCGACGGACGGCGTCTGGCCCGGGCCGTAGCTGCCCAGGGAGCGGAAGAGCTCCGTCCGGCGCCGGTTGCGCCGGGCCGCCCCCTTGGCGCCCGCGGCGGCCAGCGCCGCCAGCACATGGGCCGCCGCCGCCACCGCCGTCGGCGAGTGGTGCGGTGACTCGCTGCGGGTGTCCACCGCCAGGACGTGCGTGGCGAAGGAACACACCGGACTGGTGTAGCTGTCGGTCAACGCGATCACCGAGGCGCCCAGCGCGTGGAACTCCCGGGCCACGTCCACCGTCAGCCGGCTGTAGTTGCGGAAGCTGAACACGACCAGGACGTCGTCCGCGTGTGCGTCGCTGATCGCGTTGACCGCCGCGCCCGTCGCCGGCTGCACGAGGAACACGTCCCGCATGCTGCTGGTGAGGTCGCTGGTCAGCAGCGACGCGTACCCGGCCGACTTCAGGTCGCCGAGCACCCACCGCCGCCGCGCCCGCAACAGGGCCGCGGCCGCCAGCTCCAGAGCGCCGTTGGCCTGGAGATCGGCCAGCGTGCGACGGAGGTTGCCCTCCTCCGCGGTGATCATCCGGCGCAGCGCCGAACGCTCCCGCGGCTCGGACTCCGGATCGCGGCTGGTGAACCGCAGATCCGGCTCGGCCAGGCGCAGACCGCTCTCCCGGGCGGCCAGCAGACGCAGATCGTCGGTGGAGGCGACCCCGGCCGCCGCCAGCAGTCCGTCCAGATCCGCGGCGCTGGCGTCGGCCGCGCGCAACAACTGACCCGGACGGCGCTCCAGCGACGCGGGATAGTCCTCCGCCAGCACCACGAACAGGCGCTGCGCGGCGGGGCCGCACAGCTCCGCCGCGGCACGCAGCAGTTCGAGGGTCGGCGTAGGCGCCAGAGGACCGGTCACTGCTCACCCCTCCCACTCAGGGCAGCGCACACCCGGGAATACGGGTGCTGAACTGCATCTCTGCTGACAGTTAAACGGCTGCGTCAGATTGCTTGATCTAAGCGATGCGTGAGTCTTACTGTCGCCGCATGACCTCGTCAAGAGCCACCGGCGCGGAAAACTCTTCGGCCGATCCCCCCATTTCGCAGCAGAACTCGCGTCGCGCCACGGACGGTTCCGTACGGCCCGACGACGAATCGGACAGCAGGGCGGGAAAGACCGACCCCACGGACACAGGTCGGGGCGCGCGTCCCGACAGCGCCGACACCGGTCGAGGCGCGCCGCCCGACAGCGCGGACACCGGCGAGGTGCTCGCCGCCTCCGTCGCCCGTGTCCGCCGCGCCGCCGGGCTCACGCTGAGCGCGGTGGCGACCCGGGCCGGCGTCTCACCGGCCTACGTCTCGCAGATGGAGTCCGGCGCCGCCAACCCCACGGTCCGCACCCTCGCCCAGATCGCCGACGCCCTCGGCGCCACCCCCGCCGAACTCCTCGGCGGAACCGGGCCGGTCACCGCCACACCCGCCGCGGCCTTCCCGCCGCGCTTCGCCCCGGCACCGCTGCTCGCCCAGGCCGACGGGCACCACGGCATCTGGGACCTCACGGCCCCCGGCGCGAGCCGGATCGGAGCCCGGCTGCTCCACGCCGACCTCGGCGACCACGACCACCCGACGGCCCACCCCGGCGAGGAGTTCGCACTCGTCCTCGCCGGTTCCTGCCGGGTGTCGGTGGGCGGCGTCGTACGGCTGCTGCGCCGCGCCGACAGTTGCCACTTCGCCGCCACCGACGAACACCACTTCACCGACCCCAGCGACGACCTGCTGATGCTGGTCGTCCTCACCGAGGAGTAGCCCCGTGTCCACCGCTCCCTCCCTGCCCGCACCACGCGCGGGGACCCCGCTGCCCGACGGACTGGCCGCGGCCGCCTCACCCGAGACGGCCCCCGAGGTGTGGCCGCTGACCGCCCGCACCGTCGAGGGCCGGCTGCACATGGGCGGGGTCGCCCTCGACGACCTGGCCGACGCCTGCGGCACCGCGCTGTACGTGGTGGACGAGGCCGACTTCCGCCACCGGGCCCGCCTGTGGCGCGAGTCCGGCGCGGACCGGGTGCACTACGCCTCCAAGGCGTTCCTGTGCGCGGAGATGGTCCGCTGGGTCGACTCCGAGGGGCTGCACCTGGACGTGTGCAGCGGCGGCGAACTACGGCTCGCCGTGGACACCGGCTTCGACGCCGCCCGGATCGTCTTCCACGGCAACAACAAGTCCGTGGCCGAACTGGAGGCCGCCGTCGCCCACGGCGTCGGCGTGGTGGTCGTCGACTGCCTGGAGGAGATCGACCGGCTCGCGCGCGCCGCCGCGGCAGCCGGCCGGGTCCAGGACGTCTACGTCCGGATCGCCCCCGGCGTCGCCGCCGAGACCCACGACTACATGGCCACCGGCGGCGACGACGTCAAGTTCGGCTTCCCGGTGCGCGGCGGCCACGCCGAGCGGGCCGTGCTCAGCGTCGCGGCGCGCCCCTCGCTGCGGCTCGCGGGGGTGCACTCCCACATCGGCTCGCAGATCACCGCCACCGAGGGGCTGACGCTCGCCGCCGAACGGGTCGCCGCCTTCGTCGCCCTGCTCGCCGAGCGGCACGGCATCACGGTCGAGGAGATCGACCTCGGCGGCGGCGCCGGCATCCCCTACCTGCCCGGCCAACCCCGCCTGGACCCGGCCGCGTTCACCGCCGCCCTGCGGGCCGGCCTGGAACGGGTGCTGCCCGGCTCACCGATACGGCTCGCCGTCGAGCCCGGCCGGTCGATGATCGGCACCGCCGGGGTGACGCTCTACCGCGTCGGCGCCGTCAAGGACGGGCTGCGCCGCCGGTTCGTCTCCGTCGACGGTGGCATGAGCGACGCCCTGCGCCCCTCCCTCTACCTCGCCCGTTACACCGCGTGGACCGCCAACCGCCCCGCCGAGGGCGAGCCGGTGCACGCCGTGATCGTCGGCCGCCACTGCGAGAGCGGAGACGTGGTCGTGCCCGACATCGCCCTGCCGGAGGACATCGCCGCCGGGGACCTCCTCGCGGTCCCCGCCACCGGCGCCTACCACCACGCCATGGCCAGCAACTACAACGCCCAGCCCCGGCCCGCCGTCGTCGCCGTACGCGACGGCCGCGCCCGCCTCATGGTCCGCCGGGAGACCCCGGAGGACCTGCGCCGCCGCGATGCCCACGGCGAGCCGGTGCAGTTGACCTCCGGGTGACCTGGGGGGCCACGTCCGCTTGGCCCCCGTCCGCTTGGTCCCTCTCCGTCTGGTCCCTGTCCGTCTGGATCCGGCCGCCGTCCGGCCGGATCCAGGCACACCTGTGGCTCACGTGGCGTGCGTGCGCGGCTCTCCGCGGGTGCCGCCGAGCCGGCACGCCGGCCCCGGGGACCTTGCCCCCGGGACGTCCCCCCAGGGATCTCCCCCCGGGGGACCCTTCCCCGGGACCTCCCTCCAGGGATCTCTCTCCCCCCCCGCGGGACCATCCCTTGGGACCTTCCCCCAGGGGCCGCTGACCGGTACCCGTACCCGTACCCGTACCCGTACCCGTACCCGCAGCCCCGCCCACGGCAGCCCACCGCCCGCTCCGCCGCCCAACTCGCCCTCCCGTACTCGGAGTCACCCCATGTCCACCGCGCCCCGCCTGCCCTACGGCACCTGGCCGTCCCCGATCACCGCCGAAGCGGTCGCCGACGCCTCCGGATCCACCTCCTGGCCCTCCGGGGCCGGCGAAGAGAACTGGTGGTGCGCCTCCGACCCGGCCACCGCGACCGTACGGCTGCTGCGCAACGCCCCCGGCCACGAGGAGCCCGTCCCGGTACTCGCCCCCGGCGTCTCCGTGCGGAACCGCTCCCTCGGCTACGGCGGCAAGCCGTACTGGGTACGCGCCGCGGCCCCGGCCACAGACAGCCATCTGCTGGTCTTCACCGACCACCGCGACCAGCGGCTGTACCGCGCCGAGGTGCCCCTCCTCGGGGTCGCCGAGGACAACGCGTTCCCGGTGCCCGTGCCGCTCACCCCGGCCGACCCGCCCGACCGGGAGACCTGCTGGGCCGACCCCGTGACCGGCCCGGACGGGACCGAGGTGTGGTGCGTGCGGGAGACCACCCGCGCCGCCACCGGACCGCACGACGCCGACCCGGCCGTCCGCACCGTGCGCGAGATCGTCGCCGTACCGCTGTCCGGTGCCGCCGCCGACGACCCCGGCGCGCTGCGCGTGGTGGCCCGCTCGCACCACTTCCTCTGCGGGCACCGGCTCTCCCCGGACGGCGGCCGGCTCGCCTGGATCGGCTGGGATCACCCCCATATGCCGTGGGACAGCTCGGAGTTGATGGTCGCCGAGCTGCACGACGGCGTCGCGGGCGAGCCCGTCCGGCTGCTCGGCGGCAGCCACGACGGCACCGAGGTCTCCGTCTCCCAGGCCGCCTGGGCTGACCCCGACACCCTGTACGCCGTGGCCGACCCGGACGGCTGGTGGAACCTGCACCGCGTCGACCTGGCCACCGGCCGGCCGACGCCCACCGCGATCACCAACGTCCTCCAGCTCCAAGAGGATTGCGCCGGTGCTGTCTGGCGGGTCGGCGCGAGCTGGTTCGCCGTCACGTCGTACGGCGTGGTGCTGCCGCACGGCAACGGCGCGCAACGGCTGTCCCGTTGGTCGCCCGAGGACGGTGAACTGACCGAACTCGCCGACGGCTGGAGCAGCTTCCAGGGCGACCTCTGGTCGGACGGCGAACGGATCCTGGTCCGCGCCGCCGACCCGGCCCTCGGCTCCGCCCTGCTGTCGGTGCCCCTGGCTCCCGGCTCCGGCCCGGCCCGACGCACCAGGCCCAAGTCCGAGGATCCGCTGGCCCCTTGGCAGCCGCGGCCCGAACGCCGCACCGTCCACGACGCGGAGGGCCGACCCGTGCACTTCGTGCTGCACCGGCCCACCCACCCCACCGCCACCGCGCCCGAGGGCGAACTGCCGCCGCTGCTGGTGCAGGTCCACGGCGGCCCGACGAGTTCCACCGGCGTCACCGCCGACCTGGAGTACTCCTTCTTCACCAGCCGCGGCTTCACCGTCGCGGACGTCGACTACGGCGGCTCCACCGGCTACGGCAGGGCTTACCGCGACCGGCTGCGCGGCGAGTGGGGAGTGGTCGACGTCGACGACTGCGTCACCGTCGCCCGCGCCCTGGCCGCCGAGGGCCTGGCGGATCCCGCCCGTACGGCCGTGCGTGGCGGCTCGGCCGGCGGCTGGACCACCCTGGCCTGTCTGGTCCACAGCGACGTCTTCCGCGCGGGCACGGTCCTCTACCCGATCAGCGACCCGGCACGATGGCGGGCCGACCAGACCCACGACTTCGAGTCACGCTACGTGGACACCCTCGTCGGCGTCCTCCCGCAGGACCGGGCTCGATTCGACAAGATCTCACCCGCCGCGAACGCCGACCGCATCACCGCGCCGCTGGTGATGCTCCAGGGAGCGGACGATTTCATCTGCCGCCCCGACCAGGCCACGTGCATCGTGGACAACCTCGCCGAACGTGGAGTGTGGCACCGCTTCCTGCTGTTCGAGGGCGAGGGGCACGGCTTCCGCCGCGCAGACAGCGTCCGCCGCTCCCTGCTGGCCGAAGTCGCCCTCTACCGCGAGGTCCTCGGTGCCCACATCGCCCCGGACGTCCCCCTGGATCCCGACGCCTTGTGACCCGGGACGGCCGGGGACGCCCTCTGCGTCCCCGGCCGTACGAGTGGCCAATCCAGCCCTGCGGTGAGGCTCCCGCGAAAACGGACGCGCCACCTGTCGCGCCGTTGTGCCACAGCAGGCTTCCCGCCTTCTGCCAGGCCGGTGCCGGTTCACCCAGCTGACATCGAGGGGTCAGGCGGGGCGTCGGCGCTCTGTCGGCGTGTGGGGCAGCGGGTGTGTACTGGGGGCTTGCCGCATCGAGGGGGGAAGCATGCCGCGAACGCCAGATGCGGGAGTGCCCGAGGGAGCGCAGGACGAGGAGCCCTGGCTGGACAGTCGCGAGGTCGCCGAGCTGTGGCCGGTGCGTGAGGATTGGCTGCCGGGCGCCGCTGGTCGTGCGGATGTCCGTGTCCGCCGGTACGGCGGGGAGAGCCGGGGCACGTACGGGGCGGCGCCGACCTTCTACTCCTACCACCCCGGGGATGTGCGACGGGCCGCGACGGCGATCGCCGAAGGCCGCGTCGACATCCCGTCGGTCTGGCGCACCGACACTGCCGACGGCCGGCGCGCGGAGTACTGGAGCAGATTCCGGTTCCGCCTCACCTGTGCCGTCGTTCTGGCCTTCGCCCTGCTCCTCGTGGGGGTGGCGGTCTACGCCATGGTGACCTGAACCCTGAGTCGGCGGGCAGCGGGTCCAGGTCGGCCGGGCGGGTGGCCACGTCGCCCGGCATCCGGGGACGCCCGGGCCGAGCGACGCCGTCGAGCGAGTGCATGCGACGGTCATCCGACGGTCCTGCTCGTCATCCCCAGGGCCGGTCGCCGATCGAACTGCGGCTCCCTGTGACTCACGTCTGATCCAACGGCGACGGGTGGCGGTACAGACACGGCTCCGACCCAGCCGGCGACGGGCCCGGAGGGCTACGCCTCCAGCGTCACCCACGCCCCCGACGCCGCCGAGCGTGCCATCGCGTCCAGTGCCGTCGCGCTGCGGACCGCGTCGACCAGGGTGGCCCCGTACGGCCTGTTGTCGGCGATGGAGCGCAGGAAGGCGTGCGCCTCGATGACCTTGAGGTCGTCATAGCCCATGCTGTTCGCCGCGCCCGGCTGGAAGGACGCGTAGTCCCCGGCACCCGGACCGACGTACACGGTGCTGACCGGCTGGTCCTGGTATGTCGCGCCCCGGCTGACGCCGAGTTCGCCCATCCGGCGGAAGTCCCAGAACACCGCGCCCTTGGTGCCGTGGATCTCGAACCCGTAGTTGTTCTGCTCGCCCACCGAGACCCGGCACGCCTCCAGGACGCCGCGGGCACCGGAGGTGAAGCGCAGCAGGCAGTTGACGTAGTCCTCGTTCTCCACGGGCGCCGGCTTGCCGCCTGCCGTGCGCGCGTGGCCCGCGGTCGCGCCGGCCGGCCGCGGCCGCAGCGGTACGAAGACCGCGGTGTCCGCCGTCAGCGCCTCGATCTCGCCCAGAAGGAATCGGGCCAGGTCGACACCGTGTGAGGCCAGGTCGCCGAGGACACCGTTGCCACCCCGCTCCCGCTCGTAACGCCACGTCAGCGCGCCCTCCGGATGGGCCGCGTAGTCGCTGAAGAGGCGGATGCGTACGTGTGTCACCTCGCCGATGTCGCCGGAGGCGATCAGGTCGCGGGCCGCCACGACTGCCGGTGCGCCCCGGTAGTTGAAGCCGACCGTGCCCCGGACCCCGGCCTCGGTCACGGCGTCCGACACCGCCCGGGCGTCGTCGGCGGTCAGTCCCACCGGCTTCTCGATCCAGAGGTGCTTGCCGGCCGCGGCCATGGCCACGCCGATCTCACGGTGCAGGAAGTTCGGCGCGGTGACGCTCACGGCCTCGACGCGCGGATCGGCGGCGATCTCCCGCCAGTCACGGACGGCGGTCGCGAAGCCGTACCGCGCGGCGGCCTCCTCGGCCCGGCCGGGCACCTCGTCGGCGACAACGATCGGTTCGGGACGCAGAGCGAGTTCCGGGAAATGGTGGAGAACGCGAGCGTACGCCCGCGTGTGCACCCGTCCCATCCAGCCGAACCCCACGACAGCGACACCGAGCGCACGCACCACGATCGCCCTCCTCAGCACCGGACCGAACGCGAACGGACCGAACGCGAAGGGGCCAAACCCGGCTCACATCAAACCGGCCCGAATCGAAACGAACCGTCACGAACCGCGATCGATGCGGGCCGCGACCAGGCTAATGCGAACAGGTCGCCTTCAGGGGGAGAGCGACGCCCGCTGTTCCAGGACCCTCAGCGCCCGCTCCGCCCAGTCGATGATCGCCTGCTCGAAGGCGCGTCCTCCCAGGAGGGTGAGATACGGACCTACGCGCTCCGCCTCGGCCAGGTACTCGTCCTCGGTGCGCCCGTCGAGCAGGCGGGCGCCGATCCGTTCGTAGTGCGCAAGTTTGGCGCGCGACCACTCCAGGCGCTCGGCGATCGCCACCCGGACCGCGTCCGCGTCCCCCATGTCGAGTGCGTACACCTTGACCATCAGCTCGTCGCGGATCGCGGTGGGCTTCGCGGGCCCCGAGGTGAAGGAGGCCAGTGCTTCGAGGCCGGTCGTGGTCAGGGAGAAGAGCCGCTTGTTGGGCCGGCGCTCCTGCTGCACGACCCGGGCCTCGATCAGCCCCTCGGACTCCATCCGGTCGAGTTCCCGGTAGAGCTGCTGCGGGGTCGCCATCCAGAAGTTGGCCACCGAGGCGTCGAACCCCTTGGCCAGGTCGTACCCCGATGCCTCACCCTCCAGGAGCGAGGCCAGTACCGCGTTGCGCAATGCCATCCCGCAAGGCTAGACGCCCCGCACTCGCAGGACTAATCTTATCCGCACCTAATCAATTAGTTGAGTAAGAAGGGCGGGCGCAATGAACTCCTTCCGCAAGGCCGTGGAGGCCGGAGACCTCGGCGCGGTCGAGGAGCTGCTGGCCGACGACGTCGTGTTCACCAGCCCGGTCGCCTTCAAGCCGTACCCGGGCAAGCCGATCACCGCCGCCATCCTGCGTGGAGTCTGGCGTGTCTTCAGCGACTTCCGCTACGTCCGTGAGATCGCCGGCGCCGACGGCCGCGACCACGCGCTCGTCTTCACGGCCAAGGTGGGCGACAAGGAGATCAACGGCTGCGACTTCCTGCACTTCGACGAGGACGGCCTCATCGACGAATTCACGGTGATGGTCCGCCCGTTGTCGGCGGCGCAGGCGCTCTCCGAGGCCATGGGAGCGCAGTTCGAGCAGATCTCCCGGGAAGCGGCCGGCGCGTGAGGCTCCGGCCTCGCGCTGTTTGAACCGACTCCCTCCGGCTACCCGCCTGTTGTGACGACGACGCCTTCACAGCAGGAGCTCTTCCGGTACTTGGAGGACCGCTTCGAGTGCGCCCGGACCTGTGCCGAATGTGCCAGGACCTCCACGCTGCGCGCGAGCCTCATGGATCCGGACGGGCCGAAGCGGCAGGAGGCCGCGCGACGTTCGGGCATTTTGTGCGCGGAGGTCTGCGAGGCGACCTGCCATGTACTGTCCCGTCATCCGGGGCCGAGCGACCGGGAGCTCCGCGCTCGACTGGAGTGGTGCCGGGACGTCTGTCTGGAGTGTGCCGAGGCTTTCGACGCGTGTCCGGGGTCGGAGGCCGCCGCGCGGAAATGCCGTGAATGCGCCCTCTCGTGCACGGACTTCATCGCCACACTGCGGTGAAGCCGCGAGCCGCGAGTGTCGGGCGGCAACATGCCCGAGTCGGACTCCAGGTCACCCAGGTAGGCCCCGGTTCGCCCGGGTCAGGCTCAGGACTGTCCCGGTCCGGCCCAGGTCTGCTCGGGTCAGACCCCGGGCCGTCCGGGTCAGGCCGACCCGACGAGCGGGCGTCCTGCGCGGAGGTTCCAGCGCCCCGCGCGCCCGCTCAACTCCGTGACGGTGAGCGGCGGTACGTCCACGCGCCAGAACGCCTGGTCCGGAGCGCCCAACACCCGTACCACCAGGGCCCGTACGACCTCGGGCTCCACCACGGCGACGGTTCGGCCGTCGAAACCGGCCGCAGCGTCCAGGTGTTCCGCCACTCGATCGCAGAACGTCCGCACCGACTCGCCGTCGTGCGGAGCCGACGCCGGATCGGCGAGCCAGCGCGCCACCGCCTCCGGCTCCTTCACGCTCACCTCGGCCAGCGTCGCCCCGCGCCAGCGGCCCACATCGAGCGACGCCAACTCCGGTGCCTCGACGGCGCCTTCGAGCCCGAGCGCCTCGGCGGTCTGCTGGCATCGCACGGTGGGGGAGACGCACAGGCGCCCGCCCGCCGGAACGGCGCCCGCGTCGGCTGCCGCCCGGGCGGCCCGCAGGCCCGAGGCGTCCACCGGACTCCCGTCGTCGAAGCGGGCCTCGCGCAGCGCCTCGCCGATCGCCGCGGAGATCAAGATCACTCGGCTGGTCATGCCTTCACTCTCTTGGGTCGTGGACCTGGACGATGCTCCATGGTCCACCATGGTGTGTCGTGCCCGAGCGGAGGCGGAACCCCCGGGCCCATCAGGCAAGTTGCCTCCCTGCCTCCCTGCCCCATGAACCGTGGGGCGCACGGAGCGCGGAGGTATGCGCCCTTGGCCGGGTCGGCGGCTTCGCGGTACCGTCACATGGATATTGACGACGGTTCGGCGGAAGCCCGGTGGAAATCCGGCACGGTCGCGCCACTGTAAGCCCGGCACATGTCACTCCGGCCAGGGGTGACGGACGCGGGCAAGTCAGACCCGTGACTGTCGTCCTGTGCACCACCGAAATGGGACGCGAGTTCCCCGGGAGGTTCTGCCCCATGGCGCAGTCCGTCGTTCAGCCGACCGCCACGCCCACCGCCGTTCCCGCCAAGCTGCCCATCGGCGCGATCGTCCCCTGGGCGGCGTTCTTCGGCATCCTGATGCTGGTCCTGCTCTACTTCGTCGGCGCCGAACAGGGCGCCACCTCCCTCGTCTCCGGCGAGAACGTCCACGAATGGGTCCACGACGCCCGGCATCTGCTCGGGTTCCCCTGCCACTGACGGCTGCGGGGAACGTACGAGCCACGATATTCCGCGAGGGCCGGGAAACCGGCCCGCACGAGGGGGCGGTCCCCGGACGACCGGGCACCGCCCCCTCGCGTGTGCGCACGCGCCCAGCGGCCGCCCCCCGCCCCTCAGCCCGGCATCCTCCGGGAGGCGTCGGCGTCATCGGCATTCCCTATTTCTGGAACGCGTTCTACGGTGTGCGCCGTCAGGTCGGGCCCGGGGAGGCAGGAGGCGCCGTGCATCTCGAATACACGCCGGAGCAGCAGCGGTTGCGGACCGAACTACGTCTCTACTTCACCGAGTTGGTACCGGACAACGCCTACGCGCGCTACGGCGATCCGGCGGCGCAGAAGCGCTTCTACCGCGAGACGATCCGACGCCTCGGCACGGACGGCTGGCTCGGGGTCGGATGGCCCAAGGAGTACGGCGGGCGGGGTCTGAGCCCGATGGAGCAGTTCATCTTCTTCGACGAGGCGGCCCAGGCCGGAGTGCCGTTGCCGTTGATGGCGCTCAACACCGTGGGGCCGACGATCATGCGGTTCGGCACGGAGGAGCAGAAGTCGTACTTCCTGCCGAAGATCCTCGCCGGCGAGATCGACTTCGCGATCGGCTACAGCGAGCCCGGCGCCGGTACCGACCTCGCCGCGCTTCGGACCAGGGCCGTGCGGGAAGGCGACGAGGAGAGCGGCCACTACACGGTCGACGGACAGAAGATCTGGACGACCAACGGTGACACGGCGGACTGGGTGTGGCTCGCGGTCCGCACCGATCCGGACGCCCCGCCGCACAAGGGCATCACCATGCTCCTCGTACCGACCTCCGACCCCGGCTACTCGTGCACGATCATCAACACGCTCGCCTCGCACGACACCACGGCCAGCTATTACGAGAACATCCGCGTCCCCGCCACGCGCCGGGTCGGCGAGGAGAACAAGGGCTGGCGGCTGATCACCAACCAGCTCAACCACGAGCGCGTCACCCTCGCCGCGCACGGCACGATGGCCATCCGCGCCCTGCACGACGTCCAGCGCTGGGCGATGGAGACCAAGCTCGCCGACGGCCGCCGCGTCGTCGACCTGCCCTGGGTGCGCCGCCTCCTCGCGCGCACGCACACCCGGCTGGACGCCATGAAACTCCTCAACTGGCGCATGGTGAACGCCGTCCAGGAGGGCACGCTCACCCCGCAGGACGCCTCCGCCGTCAAGGTGTACGGCTCCGAGGCGCGCCGGGACGCGTACGCCTGGCTGATGGAGATCGTCGCCGCCCCCGGTGTCCTCAAGGAGGGCTCCGCCGGCGCCGTCCTGCACGGCGAGCTCGAACGCGGCTACCGGTCGGCCGTGATCTTCACCTTCGGCGGCGGCAACAACGAGATCCAGCGGGAGATCATCTCGTGGATCGGGCTCGGGATGCCCCGGGTGCGGCGCTGACGGACTGTGACCACAGACGTTAGTTGTCACATACCGAGGATAGTTGGCACCATGATCAATTGAGCCCTCCGGTGCGTTCCAGGCCTCGTGTCCTGTCGCACTGAGGTTGTCGGATTCTCACCGCTTCTCGTTTGCGCTGTCGGATTCTCACTGCGTCGTGCGCTAAGGGGTCCCCGTAGTAATCGCCGAGAAAACAACGGATGTCCCGTCGCACTCCAGCTGGCAGATTCTCAATGCTCTGCAGACCGACCTTGCGGATTCTCATTCGCTGCAGAGGCGGACCAGACGCCGAGGTCGCCTCCTGGCAGGGACACGAACCGCCATCCTCCAGGTCCTGTGATCTGCCACGCCTCGAACGCCGCATCGGTTGGACAGGTCAGATGCGTGCCATCCTCGAACACCATCCGAAGCGTGCCGGACTTGAAGGCGACCGCAGAGACGACCTTCGTCCCCAAGAGCGGGAGGGCTGCGGCCACGTCCTGAGTCTCCGGCACCAGAAGCACGCCGGGATTGGTGTGGGCCGGCCCGGATGAGAGCCGAGCAGGCGTTTCGAGTACGACTTCCCAACCTTCGGCGAGGGCCAGCGTGAGGCGGTAATCGACAGTAATCCCAGCAACGCCCCGCCCTCGGAGATTCAAGATCCACCGGTCATCGTGTTCGACCGGTTCTGCTTCGGTGCTCATCACCCCACCATGCACGGCCCAGCCGAGGGCGACGGACGGTCATCAGGGATTCCGCCGAAGCCACGCCTGTTGAGAATCCGGCGAGGTGTGTTCTCAATCCACTTGGCGAACCAGCAGCTCAGGACAAGATCCAGAGACAGCTCCGATGCGACGGGACATCAGGGCTCCAGCGGATCAAAATCCAGGTGCGTATGAGCTGGTTCGCACTCGTATACTCGTGCGGGCTCATGGAGGGGGAGGTGGAGACAGTGAAGCTTGCTGAGGCACTGGCAGAACGTGCGGAGGCGACGCGCCGTGTAGAACAGCTGCGAGCGCGCGTCGTCGACAGTGCGCGGTACCAGGAAGGGGAGACACCCGCCGAGGATGCAGCTCAGCTGTTGGCTGAGGCCGGTGAGGTGCTGGACGCTCTGGAAACGTTGATCCGGCGGATCAACCGGACCAATGCCACCGTGGAGATGAGTCCGGACGGCACGCTCACCGATGCCCTCGCACGCCGGGATGTCCTACGGTTGCGTCACTCTGTGGTCACCGCGGCGGCGGACGCGGCGGCGGGTAAGGGCGAGCGGGGATACGGTCGGCAACTTCGGTCCGAGCTGATGATGCTCTCCGCGCTTCCGGTCGCGGAACTGCGTGGTCAGGCGGATGCACTCGCCCGGGAGATCCGCGAGGTCGATGTGCGGATCCAGCGTACGAACTGGGATGTCGATCTGCTGGACTGAATAGTCCAGCAAGCTGGAACGATGTGGAGCAGGTAGCAGTTTCGGAGGCGTGCACACACCGAGGGCCGGCGGTTTTCCAGCCCACTCCTGGCGCGTGAAGAGCAACGCGGGGGTTCGACTCCCCATTAACCGTGCAGCTCAGCACCGCGTACAGGTAACGGTGCACATTGCACAGCACATCACCACGTGCAGATCCGAGGCGGCGAGGGCGGGTTCGGGGCTTTCCACATCGCAGCACCATGGAGAACGGCGATCTCTGGTGGACACCGTTGGCGATTTTGGCGGCGCTCCTGCATCTATCGCGACCGAGACTTCCGCGAAAGCCAGGTCGCTTGAGAACACCGGCCACCGGCGGTCTCAAACAACCTGGCAACAGCACCGGTCAGCAGTCCATCACACGCCAGACGCAGTGCGACAGGACACCTCGCCGGTCGGGTCTCGATGTCCACCTTGATCTGCAAGTGAGTCGCGCCGATCTCGCGCAGCAGTCGGTGGTGGTGCTCCACCAAGTGTTTGGAGACGTCGATGCGGAGCGGGTTCAGTTCCGTGCTCAGGGCTTCGCGGTCGGTCATGATGGCGTTCCGCCGAGTGATCAAAGCAGGGGAATCCGCAGGTCGGGGACAGTGGCTCCGCCGCGGACGGGTGCCTCAGCAGGGCGCCTCGTGGACCGTCGCGTCTGCGGAGATCGTCAGCGGCCTCGTACCGGAATCCGCAACGCTGGACCGCCTACACCACGACGCGGGACACGACCCGGTCATCTCTAGCAGACCGCTCGGCTCTGGTTCGAGGCGGCGTTCGTATCTATAAGCAGTAGGCCCATTACGTGGATCGGGTGCGGAAGGTCTGGTGGAGTGCGGTGACCTGCTGTGACCAGGCATTTTAGTTGGCACATAGGCTGGATGAAAGGCATCGGCTCGGACGGTCGGTGATGCGTACAAGAGAGCGAGTCAAGTTTCGGGCCTGTGGCTTCAGGCTTGGGACTCATGCCGATGTGGGAGCGGCCGCCTGGCGGCTGGCGCTGACGGCCTTCGATACTAGCCTCCAGCGCAGATCTCTTGCCTCAATGGCCACGCGCCAGGACACGAGGAGGGTTCCCCGCCGATCAGGTTCAAGGCAGAGCATCAGGAGTGACTCCGCACTCCCGGGCGATCTGCTGTCTTTGCAGATGACCGCCATCTGCCTTACAGCGCACACGGACCCATGGGGCGGTCGGGGTTGGACTGACTCGCCGAGCCACTGATTCGTCTCACCGGAAGGGAGACCGTCCCACCATGCCGGGGACACCGTGAACCCTGACGTTGTGCTCTGCCGCCGGGTGTTCTCGTGGAAGGCCGCCTCTCGTGTGGGAGGCGGCCCGGAGTCAAGTCAGTAGTGAGCCTCCGCCGACGCCCGGCGGGCGCGTCGGCGCTGCGGCCTCACAAAAGCCTTACCCTGTCCTAGCGTGGTCCCCGGGCCACGGGTGACGTGGCGGGCCCAGGTTCCCGGTCCCTCGCTGTGGCCTGCTGGGGTACCTCAACTGCTTCTGGCTGCAGTGGTGATGTCCCGAAGAAGGCTTGGAAGATGGTGTCGAACTCGCAGGTCGTCGAATCCTTGAAGGCAGGCAGCCCACGGATGGCGTCGGCGGTCGTGTAGCGCTCGCAGAAGCTGCGGGCCCGGTCGTTCTTGTTGTTCGACTCGTTGACCCGGAGTTCGGGATAGTAGGCCTCGATCGCCCCACGCTCCCAGACATAGATGTCTTCGTGGCGAAGCATCTGCAGCAGTTCCAGTTTCATCTTCTTCAGCTCCGGGTCCCGGGCCTCTTCGAGGATCCGTCGGGCAGTGCCGGTGGTGGAGCGGGCGAAGAACGCCTTCACCGCTGTGTCTACTTCCTCAAACCCGCATAGGCCTTGAGCGTGCTCTTCGCTCTTGAGCTGTGCGTAGTCCCACAGAGTGCGTGCGCTACCGCTCTTGCTCAGGCTTTTGAGGGTGCCGGCGGAGGCCTGTGCGTCCTCGTTCTTCACCAGATCGTTGACCTTGGAGACGACCCGGTCACGCAACTGACGGCACTCGTCGCTTGCGCCAAGTTTGTCGAATCCGTCGAGCACCGCGTCCAGGTCCGCGATGACCGCCACTCTCATCTCAAAGCGCTGGAAGAAGCAGCGGTACCGCTCGATACTGCCTTTGCCTTCGGCCTTGGCGATCGCAGCACCGTGCTTTTCGAAATCCCACTGCGGGCTGAGGGTACGTGCGATGTGAGGGATGAGCGTGCGGTCGCTCGGACCCTCCACGAGGAGCACCGAGGTAGCGAAGAACGCTGCTTCGTTGTTCTCGTGCGTGATGATCTCGAACTGATCCCGGGCGTCCATATCGGACAGGTCGATCACACAGGTCCGGCTGGCCGGCGGTTCCAGTGTGTGGTCCTTGACGACCTTCACGAAGGTGCCGGTCGCCCCGGGCGCGCAGAAGGTCTCAGGAATGTGGCGATGGGCAGGTTGTCGGCGCCCACCAGGGCGACGTCGTCCGGCACCACCGCGCCCAGGTCGTCCAGCGCGCGGTGGAGGTCGACGTCGTGTTCGGCCTTGGCCATCGTCTCGGTGAAAACAGCGGCCATCGGTTCGGGCGCCGGCATCCGCAAGGTGCTCATCGTGACGGCCTAGGCGGAGAAGTCCTTCCGGTGGAACATCGGGGGGATCGAACTGCTCATCCTGGCGGGGCTGATCATCGTGATGGCGACATCGGTGTACGTGTGGCGGCGCCCGACGTGGCCAGGAGACTACTTGCCGCTTCAGGGGGCGCGGCGCTCCCCATGGCCGACTTCGTCACCCACCTCGGTGCGCGGGTGCTGATCCCTCACCTTCCGCCGCCACGGCCGCCCGCACCCGCTGCTCCTCGCGAGCAGAGCCGACGTCCCGTTCCAGGGGTGTGCGACTCACGGCCGTCGCGAGGTCTTCCAAGGCTCGTTTTTGCAGTTCCGCCTCGCGCCGCACGACCGGGCTCCGGTTGCCGGCGGCAGAGTCCTCCCACGCGTGGAGCGCCTCCTCCACACGCCCCCAGTCAGGATTCCTGTGCTCGCGCACGTCGACTGCTGCCTTCGCGGTGCCCGTCTCCAGGGCCTCGGCGAACCGCTCCGCCTCGGGGACGAAACGGCTGTCGGCCCGCGGGACGTGACTCTCCATGAGCATCGCCGCCCGGCCGAACCCCTTGAGCGCCTCCTGCGCCTCCTGCGCCTCGCGCGACGTCAGACCCCTCGGGCGGACCGGTTCCTGCCTTGCCCGGTCGTACGCCTCCTGCCAGGCGGCATACGCCTCCCTGCTCGCCAGCAGTGCCCTGCGCATGTCGGCGTGATGCTCGCGGGTCGGTTCGGCGTAGTTGCGGAGCACCGCGGCCGCGTAGCGGCCGTTGGCGGCGAGCCAGTCCGCAAGCCGGCCCGGCAGCCGGGGCGTCTCCCACGCGGGGAACACCACGTAGGCCAGCATTGCCAGGGCCCCGCCGAGCAGGGTGAGCACCACCCGCTCCGGGACCGTCTGCTCCCACGCCTGGCCGCCCATGCCGAGCAGGAAGACGACGTACGCGGCAGTGAAGCACTGGGAGTAGGCGTAGCCGGTACGGATCAGCGTGTACGACAGGCCCGCCGAGACCACCGCCAGCGCGCCGAACACATGGGCGTCCGGGCCCAGGGCCCGCACCATCCCGGTGGCGAGCGCGACCCCCGCCAGGGTCCCGGCGAAACGGGCCACCGCACGCGCGTACGTCCGGTGGAAGTCCGGCCGCATCACCATCACCGAGGCGATGGGTGCCCAGTAGCTGTGGCCCAGGGGCAGCCGGGCGGCGATCAGGTAGCCGAGCGTGGCCACTGCCGCCAGGCGGACGGCGTGCCGGAACACGGGCGAGTCTCGCCGGAGCTCACGGCGGACCGCCCGGACGACGACCGGGACCAGCCGGAGCATTGTCGGGCGCACCAGGAACTGGGCGCCGACAGGGCCGGGCGGTGTAGGCGTCCTCCCGCGCGCGCCGCCGCTCCCGGCGATCTCCAGCGCCTCGCCGAGCAGTTCGACGAGCCGCTCGGCCGCCTGCCGCGCGGGCCCCTCCAGCACCTCGTGCTCCTCGTCGACACGCAGGACGTCCGTGCTCCCGGGCCGTACCTCGGCGGGACTGCCGCGGCGGATCGAACGGGCGGCCGCATCCAGGACGTCGGCGGCCGCGTCGAGCAACTCCCGCGCGCGGTCCCGCCCGGGTCCCTCCGCCGGGGCGCCGACGTCCGGGTCGGCGAGCGCGGCGACGACCGGCCGAATACGCTCGGCGAGTCCCCGGGGGCCGTGCAGGACGGGGGGACGGGTGCGGGCCTGTGATGGCGTCACGGCGGCCGCGTCCCTGGCCGTCATCAACGGATCCGGGTCGAACGGGGCCGTCGGGTCGTGCCGCAGCCGGCGGGCGTAGTCCGCCACTGCGGCCAGGGCGTCGGCGAGCGCGTCGCGATGCGCCCCCCAACGGCGGATCGGGAACAGTAAGATCAGCACGGCTTGCACCACGCCCCCGAGCGCGATGACCCCGGCGTGTTCCAGGGCTCGCCCGACGCTCGTGGGCAGGGTGATGGTCACCAGCATGCTGCCGACCGTCGTCGCTGCGACGATCCCAGTGGTCGATCCGACGGCCCACGCCATCCCCGCGGCGAAGGCCCATACGGCCAGCAGCGGGAGGAACGTCACGAGTCGTCCCGCGGCCAGGTAGCCCACGAAGGTGCTGAGCGCCAGACCAGTGCCCGCGCCGAGCGCGATCACCTTGCGTGGACGCCAGGTGCGCTGGAAGGTCGCCCCACCCGCGGAGTAGGCACCGAGGGCGGCGGACGCGGCATACGCAGGGGAGACGAGCCACAGCGCCGACCCGACGACGATCGCCACCCCAGCGGCCGTGCGCAGCGCGAGTAGGGGCTCCAGCCGCGTCTCCTCGATCGTGAGCCCGGATCGCACGACCTCTCCGAAGGCCCGCAGCCACGTCACGGGTGTGAGCCTAGCCGGAACACCCTGCCGGGTCGCATCGGCCTGATTGAGGTGCGGCAACCGTCGGGCAGGGAAGCCTCCCACCCGCCCCGCGAACAGGCCGGCGGCCGCAGCCGCTGGACGGGATGCAGCCACTGCGGACACTGCTGAGCGTCCGCCGTCCGTCCTACCGGGCCGGAGCGCGGGCAATCGCCGTTGGATCAGGTCCGACCGGAGCGCGGGCGATTGTCCCCAGCCCCGGCCGGAGGACGGGCGGGACGGCGGCCCCGGGTCGCCTACCGCTTGTGGCCGTTCCCGTGTCCGTTCGGGTGCAGGACCACCTTGGTCCAGCCCTCGTCACGGGCGTCGAAGTGCTCGTAGGCGGTGGGGGCCTCGTCCAGACTGAGTTCGTGGGAGACGACGAAGCTCGGCGTTGCCTTCCCGCCAGCGATCAGATCCCGCAGCGCCCGGTTGTACCTCTTCACCGGCGCCTGCCCGGTGCCCATGCGCTGGCCCTTGAACCACATCATGCCGAAGTCGATCGGGACCTTGCCCCGCGCCTCCAGCTCTCCCTGGGCCTCCGCGCCGCCGGGGTCCTCGGGCAGGAACACGCCCACCACGCCGATGTCGCCCGTGAACCTGACCGAGTCGATCAGTCCGTTGAGCGTGAGGCTGGCGTCCTCATGTCCCTCGGGGTCGTGTGCCTGGTAGCCGACGCACTCACAGCCGTTGTCGGCGCCCAGACCGAGGGTGGCCTCCTTGACGACCTCCGCCGGATTCTGCTCGGCGGTGTTGATCGGAATGGCGCCGATCTCCTCCGCCTTGCGCAGCCGGTCGGGTTGGTGGTCGGCCACCCAGACACGGCCGGCGCCCTTGAGGAGGGCGGAGTAGGCCGCCATCTGCCCGACGGGACCGGCCCCGAAGACGATCGTCTGGTCACCCGGTTTGACGTGGGCCATCTCGGTGGCGTGATAGCCGGTGGGGAAGATGTCGGCGAGCATCACGTAGTCGGTCTGCCGGTCGGCGGCGTCCTCCCCCAGGCGCAGCGCGTTGAAGTCGCCGTAGGGCACGCGCAGCAGTTCCGCCTGGCCGCCCTGGTAGGGGCCCATTTCGGCGAATCCGTAGGCCGCTCCGGCGAGGGCCGGTTCCGGCTGCATCGTCAGGCAGTAGCTGGTCAGACCCTGCTCGCACTGCTTGCAGAAGCCGCAGGCGATGTTGAAGGGCAGGACCACATACTCGCCGACCTGAACCTTGCGGACGGCCGAGCCGACCTCCACGACCTGACCCATGTTCTCGTGTCCCAGGGTGCGGCCCGCCTCGAACGAGGTGCGGCCCTCGTACATGTGCAGGTCCGAACCGCAGATGTTGGTAGTGGTGATCTTGACGATGATGTCGCAGGGGTGTTCGATCTTCGCGTCCGGTACGTCCTTCACCGTGACGGTTCGCGGGCCTTCATATACCGCTGCTTTCATGATCGCTTCCTTCGGTGCCGCGGCATGACCGCAGCACGGGTGTGGGGGAGACGGGGTACCGAGCCTGACTCCCGGAGTTGCTGCCACGAAGTCCAGGGCTCCGGCATGCCTCTATGGGCTGTTCACCCGGTTCAGGTGAACGGTGGTGCCGCGGTGGCCAGTCCGGCGGAGTGTCGGTGCTCCGGCGGCGTGCCTTCCGAGTCCCCGCCGGCTCTTGACGCGAAACAACCGCGCACCGATCGATCAGCGGAATCTTCGTACACGGACGATCACCAACCACCGACGACCACCAACCACCAGCCGCCAACGAATCTCCGACTCGGGTCACCAGCTAGTCGCCGTTGTCGTCTTGGAGCATTTGGCGGCGCTCCTGTTCGCGCTTAGAGTAGGCGGCTGCCCGGATCGCCTCGTCGCTCTCCAAGCCTGATCCCAGTGCGCCGCCCACCGTGGCGACCGAAGCGACGAACCAGGACAAAGTCCAGTATTCCGCGGCGCTAAGCGGGGTTCGTGTCGTGGAGGCGAACACTTGGTCGTTGAGGATGAACAGGGCCCACACCAAGTTGATGACGATCAGGCCCCCGTAGCAGACGAGCACCCCGAAACCCACGGTCATGACTGTCGAGGCGTTGTAGAGCTGCGCCCTCTGCCTCGCCTCCCGCGAGACCTCTGCTGATCGATGCCACAGCTCCCCGTCTACGATCAGCCAGCCGATCATGAGCCCGACGGACCCGACCATGGCGATCACGAGGCGTGCCGCGCTCAGGGCCCCAGCGAGGCTCCAGATGGTGGAGTCCAGGGTGGCGATGACCCCCGTGGCGAGTGCGGCCGCCAGGCCTTTCGACAAGCCCGGTACCAACCGCCACGGCCGGTTGGCGCGGACCATGCCGACGAGCACCCTCAGGTAACCGCGCGGCCCGCTGACGACGTACCGAAGATCAGCGGTCTCCTCCTCACCGACCTGGCCCGGATGAATAGGCGCGAAACGACTGACGAAGGGAGCTGGCAACGGCTGACCCTGCGGAGGTCCCTCCGCCCCGGTGGCCCGCTGACCCGCCAAACTGAGCACGGTTTCTTCCACGGCCCGCCGGGCCCTGGCCTGCAGCCGTAAGCCCCCCAGCGTAGGAAGAGACAGCAGTGCCAACCCGTGTTCGTGACTCAGATCCACCACGAGCCTGAGCCCGTGTGAGTGCAGCGGAAGGTCGGTGAGGGCCACGACGATGTCCCAACTCTCCGCTCTTCCGCGGTTCATGATTCGGCGCATCAAGGTGGGCGGGTCCTCGGTCCCTGCGGTGAAGGGCTCACTGACCACCTCGACGTCGAACCGTCGTCCCTGGCCTGACTTGTCGGCGAGCCGAGCGGGAAGTGTCCGGGCCATGCACTGCGCGATCTCCGTGGGCGCGTCGGGATCCGCCAGGAGAGCCACGACCGTAACGCCCTGAGACGACACCCGCATGACTCCTTCTCGTCGGCTGCCCCCGCGATCGCCCGTGCCTACAGGATGCCCCTGAGGCATCGCCGACGCCGCGTGACACGCCTGCCCCTGCCGGTAGGGGCAGGGGGTACGGTCGGATCTCCTTGTCCACCCCGTGCAGGGCCTGCTCCACCACCGGGCCACGGTGCGCGCGCCACCGCGAACACCCGCTCCGCTTTACCCCGGTCGGCACCGCGAAGAGATCGCTCGGCAGCAGGCCCGCCTCCTGTTCAACCTCGTCACGCCGCCCGAGGCCGTGTATCGAAAATGGATCCGGGACACTCCGGAGGCTCGTGTGAGCGGGGCCCGGTGACGGCGCCTGTCGCGCGGTTCCCGGCGCGATCAGGTAATCAGGAACGGTGGACAAGGACGCGACCGACCCCTTCGTGCATGTCCGGGGCGCCAGTGAGAACAACCTGCGGAACATCGATGTCGACGTTCCTCGGGACGCGATGGTCGCCTTCACCGGCGTCTCCGGTTCGGGCAAGTCCTCGCTCGCGTTCGGCACGCTCTACGCGGAGGCCCAGCGCCGCTACTTCGAGTCCGTGGCACCGTACGCCCGAAGGCTGTTGCAACAGGTCGGCGCACCGCACGTGCAGGAGATCACCGGACTGCCACCGGCCGTGGCCCTGCAGCAGCGACGCGGGTCGCCCAGCTCGCGCTCGACGGTCGGCACCATCACCACGCTGTCCAATCTGCTGCGCATGCTGTACTCACGCGCCGGCACCTATCCGCCCCGGGCCGCACGGCTGGAAGCCGAGTCGTTCTCACCCAACACCGCGGCCGGCGCCTGCCCGGAGTGCCACGGACTGGGCGTTGTGCACGACGTCGCCGAGGACCTGCTCGTCCCGGACCCCTCGCTGAGCATCCGCGAGGGGGCGATCGCCGCCTGGCCGGGCGCCTGGCAGGGCGCCAACCTGCGCAGTGTCGTGAGCGGCCTGGGGATCGACATCGACCGACCGTGGCGCAGGCTCAGGAAGAAGGACCGGGACTGGCTGCTGTACACGGACGAGCAGCCCTCCGTGTACATCGAGCCGGAGGAGGACCGCGTCGACTACGGCTACCAGGGCAAGTTCTGGAGCGCCCGCAAACACGTCATGCACGTCCTCGCCGACTCCAAAAGCGAGAAGATGCGCGAACGGGCGCTCCGGTTCGTCAGGAGTGTGCCCTGCCCCGCCTGTCACGGCAGCGGACTGCGGCCCGAGGCGCTCGCCGTGACCTTCGCCGGACGTTCCATCGCCGAGATCAACGCGATGCCGCTCACCGAGGTCGTGGCGCTGCTGCGGCCCGTCGCGGGGCGGTCCGAGGCCGACGCCACCACGTCGACCGCCCGATCCGGGGAGACGACCGAGGTCGCGGTCCGGATCTGCGGCGATCTGGTCGCGCGGGTCGAGGTACTGCTCGACCTGGGCCTCGGATATCTCAGCCTCGGGCGCCGCTCGACGACCCTGTCGCCCGGCGAGGCGCAGCGCCTGCGGATCGCCACCCAGCTGCGCTCGGGGCTGTTCGGCGTCGTCTACGTCCTCGACGAACCCTCCGCGGGTCTGCACCCGGCTGACGCGGAACCGCTGCTGGGCGTGCTGGACCGCCTCAAGGCGGCGGGCAACTCGCTGTTCGTCGTGGAGCACGACATGGACGTCGTACGGCGGGCGGACTGGGTGGTCGACATCGGCCCCGGTGCGGGCGAGGGCGGCGGACGCGTGCTGTACAGCGGCCCGGTCGCCGGTCTTGAGCGGGTCGGGGAGTCGGCCACGGGCCAGTACCTGTTCGGGCGCGCCCAGCCGCTCGATCACCGCCCGCGCACACCGCACGGGTGGCTGCGCCTGCGCGGCGTCTCCCGCCACAATCTGCGCGACGTGTCCGTCGACGTACCGCTCTGCGTATTGACGGCGGTGACGGGCGTGTCCGGTTCCGGGAAGTCGACGCTGGTGACGCAGGTGCTCGGCGAGGTCGTCCGCGGCCACCTCGGACTCGTACCCGAGGAGCCCGACGAGGCGCAGCTGGAGGTCGACGTCCAGGACGCGTCGGGGGTCGAGTCGTTCGACCGGCTGGTCCGGGTCGACCAACGGCCCATCGGCCGAACTCCCCGGTCCAACCTGGCCACGTACACGGGGATGTTCGACGCGGTGCGCAAGCTGTACGCGGCGACGGACGAGGCCAGGGCGCGCGGCTACTCGGCCGGACGGTTCTCCTTCAACGTGCCCGAAGGGCGGTGCGAGACCTGCCAGGGCGAAGGATTCGTCGCGGTCGAACTGCTGTTCCTGCCCGGCACCTACGCGCCGTGCCCGACCTGCGAAGGCGCCCGGTACAACGCCGAAACGCTGGAAGTCACCTACCGCGGCAAGAACATCGCGGAAGTGCTGGGACTGTCCGTCGACGCCGCCGCGGAGTTCCTGTCCGCGGTCCCGGCCGCCTCCCGCAGTCTGGAGACGTTGCGCGAGGTGGGACTGGGGTACCTGCGGTTGGGCCAGCCCGCGACGGAACTCAGCGGTGGTGAGGCGCAACGCATCAAACTGGCCACCGAACTCCAGCGAGCCCGCCGCGGTCACGCGCTCTACCTGCTCGACGAGCCGACGGCGGGGCTGCACCCCTCGGACATCGCGCTGCTGCTGCGACAGCTGCACCGGCTCGTCGACGCCGGCAACACGGTCGTCCTCGTCGAACACGACCTGGACACGATCGCCACCGCCGACTGGGTCATCGACCTCGGGCCGGGCGGCGGCGACGCGGGCGGGCGGGTGGTCGCGGCGGGCCCGCCGGCCAAGTTGGCGAGAGCCCGCCGCAGCGCCACCGCGCCCTATCTCGCGGCCCGGCTCGCGCGCCCATGACGACGGCGCGAGGGGCTGAGCAGTATCCCTGCCGTTGGCCTGGGCCGACGCTTGGCCGACGACCAGGAGGTCGTAGAGCTTGGCGTCGACGAAGTCGCCGCACCGCTTCAGGCCGTTCCTGTCCACGTCGAGGCTTGCGGCGGCGCGGATATTGGGGCACCTGGTTCGGGTCCGAAGCTCGAGGACGGCTGGGATGAAGGCGTGACGACCGTGAGCGAGGCCCTGCTTGCGCGCCGCACACCGGGACCGGTCAAGGCGCGTCGGCGTCAGTAGAGGCGGCCGAACTGGCAGGGCCCTGCGGACGTGAGCCGGCGTGAGCGTGCGGGGGCGCGCCATCCTGTCAACTTCTTCAGAGCATCTCCAGGGGCGTGGGGCCGCTGGGCGGCGGGAACGCCTCGTCGAGGGCGTCGAGCGCCTCGGCAGGCAGGTGGAGGTCCACCGCGCCGCGGTTCTCCCGAACGTGGTCGGGTGATCCGGAACGCGGGATCGCGGCCACCCCCTGTGCCATCACCCAGGCGAGTGCCACTTGGGCCGGCGTGGCTCCGAGGGCCCGGGCCACGGCACCCAGTGCCTCGACCTTCAGGAGTCGTCCCTGCTCGATCGGGGAGTAGGCCATGACCGTCACTCCGGCCTCGCGGCACCAGGGGAGCAGATCCCACTCGATGCCGCGCCGGGAGAGGTTGTACAGCACCTGGTCGACGGCCACGGCGTCGCCGCCGGGGAGGGCGGTCAGCTCGACCATGTCGGCGACGTCCAGATTGCTCACGCCCCAGTAACGGATCTTCTCCGCCTCCATCAGGTCGGTGAATCCCGCAAGAGTCTCCTCAAGTGGCCACCGTCCCCGCCAGTGCAGCAGGTAGAGGTCCAGCCGTTCCGTACGGAGCCGCCGCAGGCTGCCCTCGCAGGCGGCGACGGTACCCTTCCGGTCGGCGTGGCCGGGCAGCACCTTGCTGACGAGGAAGACCTCCTCCCGGTGTCCCCGGAGGGCCTCCCCGACGAGCTCCTCGGCTGCGCCGTCGCCGTACATCTCCGCCGTGTCGACGAAGGTCATGCCCAGGTCCACGCCCAGCCGCAGCGCGGCGATCTCCTGTTCATGCCGGGCCGGTTCCTCGCCCAGGTACCAGGTGCCCTGCCCGAGTGCCGCGATCTCCTCACTGGAGGGGAGCGCGATCGTTCTGGTCGATTCCACAGACATCTCGGGCCTCCCGTCTGCCGCGGATCCGTGTCACGCGCGCCCGCACCGAGTGCCCAGGTCCGCGCCTCCCAGACAACCGGTGTCGCATGCGCCGCAGGGAGGTCAGGAGGGGCGAGCGGAGCGCGCCGAGAGCGTGCCGGGACCGGGTGCGCGGTCGCGCAACGCGACGGCGACCGACACAACGGCGCCGCAGGAGAGGGCCGCTGCGAAGCCGATCATCGCGGTCTGCACGGCGAAATGCCGCAGGGCGATGCTGAACAGGATGGAGGGCAGGCCCATTCCCAGGTAGGCGACGACGAAGAACACGGCAAGGACTCCTGCGCGTGAGGCGGGCTCGGCCACGGAAACGGCACGTTCGACGCCTCCCTTGAACAGCAGCCCGGAGCCGGCTCCCGACAGGGATACGGCGACCAGGTAGAGCCAGAGCACCGGGTGGTAGAGGGCGACGGCGCACAGGACCAGGCCGACCGGGAAGACCGCTGCTCCCACGGTCAGGACCCGGGGCAGTGGGAGGCGGCCCAGCACCAGCTGGGCGGCCGCCGCGGAACCGAACATGAGGAAGGCCGCCAGGCCGACCACGAGGTGCGAGTCGGTGTGCAGGGTGCCATGGAGCACGCTCGCCCCGAGGGAGGAGATCAGGCCGAGGATCGCGAAGGCGAAGGCGCCCAGTGCGCCGGCCGCGCCGAACGTCCGCCCGCCGCCGGGGCGCAGGACGAACCTGCTGGGCGGTTCGGCCGCGGGCAGCTCCAGGTCCACGGTCTCCGGGGTGGACAGCACCAGCGCCAGGCACACTGCCATGGCGAGCGTGAAGATCGCCTGGGTGGTGATCAGGGGCGTGGGAAGCCACTCGGCGGCGGCTCCGGCGACCAGGGGGCCTGAGGCCAGGCCGCCGAGGTTGGCGGCGGTGGCCACGATGCCGGGCAGCAACGAACCCGTCCGTTCCGGACGGGCCTCGTGGTGGAGGTCGTGCAGGTACGTCGTCGCGGTCGAGGCCATCAGCCCCAGTCCGACACCGTTCAGGATTCTGCCCGCGATCAGCCCCGGCAGGTCCCGCCACGCGATCAGTACGACCGACGCGACGATGCCGACCAGCAGCGCCGGGACGATGACGCGCCGCCGGCCGAGCCGGTCCGACAGGTGCCCCAGTCCGAGGAAGGCGGCCGCTGCGCCCACGACCATCGAGGCGTACGCGACCGTGACCGTGGTCGCGCCGAAGTGGTCCCGGGCCTCGTACAGCGGCCACAGCGGGGTCGGCGCGGTACCGAAGGCCATCAGCACGGTGAAGGCCACCGCCACGAACCAGAAGCCGGTCGTGTGCGAGGCACGGCGCCGGGCGGGGGCGCGGGGCGGCAAGTCGGCGGGAGCGGGTGCTGGGATCCGGTGGGTCGGGTCGTCGGGAACGTGGGCTGTGGGACGGCTCTGCGGCGTCGGAACGGCAGGCAGGGGTACCCCTCCTCGGGCGGAAGTGGATGGCGCTTTCCATCCTCCTCACCAGCAGGGATCAGTGCCAACGAATGTTTTTGCTGAGCTCGAGCAATACGAGTGATACTTCTCGTGTGGAGCTACGTCAGCTGGAGCACTTCATCGCGGTCGCCGAGGAGCTGAGTTTCACGCGTGCCGCCCGTCGGCTGCACGTGGTGCAGTCCGGGGTGTCCGCCGCGATCCGCTCCCTGGAGCGCGAGCTCGGCTGTGCGCTGTTCGAGCGCACGTCGCAGCAGGTCCGGCTCACCGGGGCGGGCGCGGCGCTGCTGCCGGAGGCTCGGGCCACCCTGCACGCCGCCCAGGAGGCCCAGGACGCCGTGCGCGCCGCACAGGACACGCTGCGCGGCACGGTGAATGCGGGCGCGATGGCCTCGGTCGAGGTGGTGGACCTGCCTGCGCTCCTCGGGCAGCTGCACGCGCGGCATCCGGCGATCGACGTCCGGCTGCGGCTGGCGACGACTGGATCGGCGGGACTGGCGCACGCGCTGCTCAGCGGGGACCTGGACGTGGCCTTCTTGTCGCTGCCCGAGCACAGACCCGCCGGGATCGACGCACGGGAGCTGGCCACCGTGCCGCTCGTCCTGGTGGTGAGCGCCGCCCATCCGCTCACGCAGCGGGGGGAGGTGGCACTTGCGGACCTCGCGGGGGAGCCCTTCGTGGACTTCCCGCCGGGCTACGGCAACCGCGAGGTGGTCGACCGGGCGTTCGCGGTGGAGGGCGTCGTACGCCGGGTGGCACTGGAAGTGCCCGACATCGATATGGGGGCGGCACTGGTCCGGCACGGTCTGGGCATCGCCTTCCTGCCCGCGTTCGCCGTTGCCCGCACCCCCGGCCTGCACGTCCTGGACGTCCACGGCACCATGCTCCGCTGGAGCATGCATCTCGGCACGTCGTCGACCCGGCGGCCCAGCTCGGCCCTGCGGGCGCTGCTCGACCTGGTCGACCACCACGTCATCGCCCTGTGACGCCCGGGCCGCGGCCCGGGCGTCTCTCGTCGGGGGTGTCTGTCCGGGCCCCTGCCCCCGCCTCGCTCCGGCCGCGACATCTTGGGCAGCTCGCCCAACTGCTGCTGACGCCGATCGCGCAAGAGTTCTAGCGAGGCATCAGCCGGGGCCGCCCAGCACGATCTTCCACACTCGGGTCGCCACCTGGAGGTTCAGCCGGTCCTCGACGTTCGCGAGGTCGTTGCCGCTGATGTCGCGGATGCGCTGGAGCCGGTAGCGCAGCGTGCTGCGGTGGATCGCGAGGGAGTCCGCGGTCTCGTCGTAGTTGCCGCCGCAGTCGAAGTACCGGGACAGGGTCTCCACCATGGCCGTGTGGTGCCGGGAGTCGTAGTCGATGAGCTGCCCGAGCCACTCCTGGACGAACGTCTCCAGTTCCCGGTAATCGTTGCCAGGCCCCAGGATGCGGTAGAGGCCGAGCTCGTCGAAGAACGTCGTGCCGTAGCGCTCGCGGGAGTGGCGGCGCACGTCCATGGCGCGCCGCGCCTCCTCGTAGTGGTGGGGGATGTCGTCCAGGGAGTCGCAAGGGGCGCTCACCCCGATCGTCCCGGACCGGGTCCCGGTCTCCCGGGCGAGCGCCTCGTACAACGCGCAGGCGTGTGGCCTGTCGTCCGCGACCAGGACCACGTGGTCGGAACGTCGGGTCAGCAGCGAGCGCATGCCCACGTTAGAGGCCGCCTGTCCCACGGTCTGCGCGAAGGAATCGTCCGCAGTCCGGTTCGGCCACTGCACCACGACGATGTAGTGGCTGCGGTGCAGGTCGTGTCCGACTGCCTCGTACCGGGCGTTGGCGCTCGCTTCGTCCGTCCCTGCCAGGAGGTCGTCGACCAGCTCGCGGTGCAGCCTCAGCTCCACTTCGGCCAGATTGCGCAGGTGCGCCAGCTCCGGGGCGAGCGACGCGGCGGCGTGTTCCAGCGCGAGTACGGTGTGCTCGTCGGCCTCGTCCCGAACATCGACCAGGGCGAGCACGCCCAGGATCTCGCCGCGCGGGCGGACCAGGGTGATCAGCCGGTCCTTTATCCGCACCGGCCCGGCCTGACGGGCGACGGCGTGCAGCATTTCGTCCTGACGCACGGGGTCCGGCTCGGGATAGGGGTCGGGGCGGCCGGGGCCGGTCCAGGACCTCAGCCGACCGAAGCGGTCCTCGACCAGCGCGGGGAGTCCAGTGAGCCTGTGCAGTGCGCGGGTGATGGCTTCCTCACCGCCGCCCGAGGCAGCGACATCGGCCATGAGCGCGTGAACGGCCCGCTGGTACCTCAGCTCGGCCACGACGGAGATCAGCTGCCGCTGGAGGGTTGTGCGTTCGTCCCTCAGTCGGTGCAGCTCCAACGCGTCCTCGCGTTGGCGGCGATCTGCGAAGGCGAGTGACAGTGCAGCAGCGGTGTGCCGGACGAGCTTGGCGAGCAGGGATTGCTCGGCCTCGGATGGCCGGGAGCGGGACGTCACCACGAGGTAGCCGTGGAGTCCCTCAAGTCCGCGTAGCCCCAGGGCCCGGCCCCAGGGCCTGCCGGGTACGGTCACAGGGCCGTCCTGCCCGGCCAGCTCCCGCACCCTCCGGCCCACGGCCGAGGCATGCGTCTGCCCGTTCCTCGGGCTGGGCACCAGGTCGCCGTCCACCTTGAGGTATCCGGCCTCGGCGCTGTATGGCCCTGCGGCGGCTATGTGGTCCATGGCCAGGCGCAGGATCTCGCCTTCGTACGGGGTGTCGAACAGAGCGCGGGAGAGCACCATCAGTTTGCGGAGGGCCTGATCGGCCGGGGTTGGAGCGGGTGGGCGAGGCGCTGTCCGCGCAGCCGCGAGGTGCCGCCGGCCGCTGCCCTCGCGGAGGCTGTCCTCCCGGTACAGGTGGTGCGCCCGGATGCTGGCCATCGGATCACTCCGTTCTCCTCGAGCCTACAGCCGAGGGGTGGTACTCCCTCCCGTCCGGCTCGTCCGAGATGTTCGGATTCCTCCTCTCGTACTCGTGGGGCGACCGGAGCCGTGCATTCCTGACTCGCCAGGCGCAGGCGTGGAGCCACCCGGTTCGTCACCCTGGGCAGTGCTCGAGACCCTCCGTGCGCACAGGCAGGAAACCGGCGGAGGTCCCACCCCCCTACCTGAAACGAACGTGATCCGGAGAGTCGACGCAGGCGCCGTACCGGGAGGAGTTCCTCATGGCCAAGGCAGTGGGCATCGACCTGGGCACCACCAACTCGGTGATCGCCGTGTGGGAGGGCGGCGAGCCGTCCGTCGTGCCCAACAACGAGGGCAACCGCACGACCCCGTCCGTGGTGGCCTTCACCGACACCGGGGAACGTCTGGTGGGCCAGCTGGCCCGGCGCCAGGCGATCCTCAACCCGAAGGGCACCATCTACTCGGCCAAGCGGTTCATCGGCCGGCACTTCGACGAGATCTCCGACGAGGCCAGAGCAGTGGCCTACGACGTCGTCGAAGGCGACGGCGGGGCGGCCCGCTTCAAGGTGCGCGACAAGCTGTACGCGCCTGAGGAGATCAGCGCACAGGTGCTGCGCAAGCTCGCCGACGACGCCTCCAAGCAGCTCGGGGAGAAGGTCACGGAGGCGGTCATCACGGTGCCCGCCTACTTCAACGACGCTCAGCGCACCGCCACCAAGGACGCCGGACGGATCGCGGGACTGGAGGTGCTGCGGATCATCAACGAGCCGACCGCAGCGGCCCTCGCGTACGGCATGGACAAGAAGGAGCACGAGACCGTCCTCGTCTTCGACCTGGGCGGCGGCACCTTCGACGTGAGCATCCTCGACGTCGGCGACGGCGTGGTGGAGGTGCGCTCCACCGCCGGCGACAGCCACCTGGGCGGCGACGACTTCGACCGGCGCTTGGTGGACTACCTCGCGGACGACTTCCAGAAGGAGAACGGCATCGACCTGCGCAAGGACCCGCAGGCGCTGCAACGACTGTTCGAGGCGGCGGAGAAGGCCAAGACCGAGCTCAGTTCGGTGACGCAGACGCAGGTCAGCCTGCCGTTCATCACCGCCGACGCCTCGGGCCCCAAGCACCTCACCGACTCGATCATGCGGTCCACGTTCGAGCAGATCACCGGCGACCTGGTGGAGCGCTGCCTGGGACCGGTGCAGCAGGCGATGACCGACGCCAAGGTCGGCGAGAGCGACATCGACGAGGTCATCCTCGTAGGCGGCTCCACCCGTATCCCGGCGGTCCAGGCCCTGGTCCGTCGGCTGACCGGCGGCAAGGCACCCAACATGAGCGTCAACCCCGACGAGGTCGTGGCCCTGGGTGCCGCGATCCAGGCCGGGGTGCTCAAGGGCGAGGTCAAGGACGTCCTGCTGCTCGACGTCACACCCTTGTCGCTGGGCGTGGAGACGCGCGGCGGAGTGATGACGAAGATCATCGAGCGGAACACCACCATCCCGGTGCGTCGCAGCGAGACCTTCTCCACCGCCGAGGACAACCAGCCGGCCGTCGATGTGGTGGTCCTCCAGGGCGAGCGCGAGCGGGCCGCCGACAACCGGGTGCTGGGCCGGTTCCAGCTCACCGACATCCGGCCGGCGCCGCGGGGCGAAGCACAGATCGAGGTCACCTTCGACATCGACGCCAACGGCATCCTCAACGTCAAGGCCCGCGACCGGGACACCGGCAAGGAACAGGGCATCACCATCAGCGAGAGCTCCAACCTGGACCGCAGCGAGGTCGAACGCATGGTCCAGGAGGCCGAGCGCAACCAGGGCGAGGACCATGCACTCCGCGAGGCCGTCGACGCCCGCAACGAACTCGACGCCGTCGCGTACCAGGTCGAGAAGCGTCTCACCGAACTGGGCGACGCAGCACCCGCGCACGAGAAGGCACGCGCCGAGATGCTCGTGTCCGACGCCCGGGCGGCGGTCAAGGAAGAGGCGGGCGTGGAGCGCGTGCGGCCCCTGACCTCCGAACTCCAGCAGTTGCTCGCCGGGCTGGCGGCCCATCAGGGCGCCGCCACCGCGGACGGCGGTCCCGGCCAGGATGCCGCCACCGGTGGTCCCACGAGCGGCGACGCCGGTGACGACGATGTCATCGACGCAGAATTCGACAAGGGCTGAGGCGCGCCATGCCCACCCACCCCCAGGAACCCGACCAGGCCGCGCCGGATCCGGGCGTACGGGTCCCAGAAAGCGCCGGACCCGCTCCTCGCGGGGATCTGCCCCAACCGGGCCCGCCCCGGCCCGAAGCGGCGAACGGCGAACCGGGGCCCGACGCCGCCGGCCCCGCGCCCGCCGAGGACGAGTACACGACCGCGATCCAGGAACTGGAGGACCGCTGGCGGCGCGCACTCGCCGACCTCGACAACCTTCGCAAGCGTCACGCCAGGGAACTGGAGCGCGAACGGGCGGTCGAACGGTCCCGCACGGCGGCCGCCTTCCTGCCCGTCCTCGACAACCTCGAACTCGCCCTGACCCACGCCGGCGCCGATCCGGGCGCGATCGTGGAGGGCATCCGGGCCGTACGCGACCAGGCCGTGAACGTCCTCGAACTGCTCGGCTACCCGCGCCACGCGGAGACCGGCGTCGCCTTCGACCCGGCCCGGCACGAGGTGGTCGGTGTCGTCCAGAACCCGGACGCCCCACCGGGCACGGTCGTCGAGGTGCTGCGCCCCGGCTACGGGGACGGCCAGAGGCAACTCAGGCCCGCCGCGGTGACCGTCGCGAAGCGGGAGTGACCGGCGATGGCACGGGACTACTACGAGGTGCTCGGCGTGTCGCGGAGCGCGAGCCAGGACGAGATCCAGCAGGCGTATCGCAAACTCGCCCGCAGGTACCACCCCGACGTCAACAAGGACCCCGCGGCGGAGGAGCGTTTCAAGGACCTCAACGAGGCACACAGCGTCCTGTCCGATCCCAAGACCCGGGCCCGCTACGACCGCTTCGGCGAGGACTTCCGCAAGATCCCCGAGGACTTCGACGAACGGGTCGCGGCCGGAGCGGGCGGCGGCTTCCGCGGTCGGAGGACCGCGGGCGCGGGCGGCCCCCGTGTCCGATACGCCACCGGCTTCGGCGACGACTTCGGCGCGGAAGGCATTGACATCGAGGACCTGCTCGGCTCCATGTTCGGAGCCGGCGCCGCCCCAGGCGGCGTCCCCGGAGCGGACCAGGAGGCCGAGCTGCAGCTCACCGTCGAGGAGGCGTACCGAGGCGGCCGTCGCACCGTCACGCTCGCCGGTCCCACCGGGCAGCCGCGGCGGTACGAGGTCGACGTCCCGCCGGGCGTCACCGACGGGCAGCGCATCCGGCTGGCGGGCGAGGGCGGCCGGGGCAGTGGTGACGCCGCCGCGGGCGACCTGTACCTGCGGGTGCGCATCCAGCCCCACCCCCGGTTCCGGCTGGACGGCCGCGACGTGCACATCCAGGTCCCGGTCGCCCCCTGGGAGGCGGCCCTGGGTGCGACCGTGCCGGTGCCCACGCCCGGCGGGAGCACGGCCAAGGTCACGGTGCCCGCGGGTTCGTCCAGCGGCCGGCGGCTGCGGCTGCGTGGCGAGGGCATGCCGAACCCGCGCGGCGCGAACGGCGACCTGTACGCCGAACTCCGCATCATGGTGCCGCCCACCCTCGGCGACCGGGAGCGCGAACTGTTCGAGGAGCTCGCCGCCACTTCCTCGTTCGACCCCAGGAGGACGCGATGAACGACCGACCCGCGGGAGCGGCAGGCAGCGGCTGGGCAGACGGGGGCGCCCGGCCGGTACGAACGGGCGCGGACATCACCGCCTCGACGGCTGTCCGGTACGCGCTCGTGCCCGCCCCCAGGCTCTCCCTCGACACCGTGGCCCGTCGCTCGGGCCTCCACCCCGATCTGATCCGCCGGTTCGTCGCCCTCGGCCTGGTCGACGCCGAACGCGACGCCACGGGGCACCTGGTGTTCGATCCCACGGCCCCGGCGGTCCTTGCCCGCATCCAGCGGCTGCGCACCGGACTGTGCCTCAACTACGCATCCATCGGCCTGGTGCTCGACCTGCTCGACCGCATCAGCCTGCTCGAAGCCGCCCTGCGCGGCCGCGGCACGAGGAGTGAAACACCCCCATGGACATGAACCGTCTCACCCAGAAGTCCCAAGGAGCCCTCCAGGAGGCCCAGACCGCGGCCGTCGGCATGGGGCACACCGAGGTCGACGGGGAACACCTGCTGCTCGCACTCCTCGACCAGGAGGACGGCCTGATCCCGCGGTTGCTGCAACAGGCCGGCACCGATCCGAAGGAACTGCGCGCTGCCGTGCGCGAGGAACTCTCCCGCCGCCCGAAGGTCACCGGCCCCGGCGCGGCACCCGGCCAGGTCTTCGTCACCCAGCGCCTCTCCCGGCTGCTCGACGCCGCCGAACGGGAGGCCAAGCGCCTCAAGGACGAGTACGTGTCCGTGGAACACCTCCTGCTCGCCCTGGCCGAGGAGAGCTCTTCGACCGCCGCCGGGCGACTGCTCAAACAGGCCGGCATCACCAGGGACTCGTTCCTGGGCGCGCTCACCCAGGTCCGCGGCAACCAGCGCGTCACCTCCGCCAACCCCGAAGTGGCCTACGAGGCTCTGGAGAAGTACGGCCGAGACCTGGTCCTCGAGGCTCGGTCGGGGCGGCTGGACCCGGTCATCGGCCGTGACGCGGAGATCCGCCGCGTCACCCAGATCCTCAGCCGCAAGACCAAGAACAACCCCGTCCTCATCGGCGACCCCGGCGTCGGCAAGACCGCCATCGTCGAGGGCCTGGCCCAGCGCATCGTTCGCGGCGACGTCCCCGAGGGCCTGCGCGACAAGACGGTGTTCGCCCTCGACATGGGCTCCCTGGTCGCCGGTGCCAAGTACCGCGGCGAGTTCGAGGAACGCCTCAAGGCCGTACTGTCCGAGGTGAAGGCCGCCCAGGGGCGCATCCTGCTCTTCGTCGACGAACTCCACACCGTCGTAGGAGCGGGCGCCGCCGAAGGGGCCATGGACGCGGGCAACATGCTCAAGCCGATGCTCGCCCGCGGCGAACTCCACATGATCGGCGCCACCACCCTCGACGAGTACCGCAAGCACATCGAGAAGGACGCCGCCCTCGAACGCCGCTTCCAACAGGTCCTGGTCGGCGAACCGAGTGTGGAGGACACCATCTCCATCCTGCGCGGACTGCGCGAACGCCTGGAGGTGTTCCACGGCGTGAAGATCCAGGACACCGCGCTGGTCTCCGCGGCCACCCTCAGCCACCGCTACATCACCGATCGATTCCTGCCCGACAAGGCCATCGACCTCGTCGACGAGGCGTGCGCCCGGCTGCGTACCGAGATCGACTCGATGCCCGCCGAACTCGACGAGATCACCCGCCGCGTCACCCGCCTGGAAATCGAGGAAGCGGCCCTGTCCAAGGAGACCGACCCCGCCAGCAAAACCCGCCTGGAGGAGCTGCGCAGGGAGTTGGCCGACCTGCGCGGCGAGGCCGACGCCAAACACGCCCAGTGGGAGGCCGAACGGCAGGCCATCCGCCGCGTGCAGGAACTGCGCCAGGAACTGGAGCAGGTCCGTCACGACGCGGAGGAGGCCGAACGCGCCTACGACCTCAACCGCGCCGCCGAACTCCGCTACGGCCGACTCCAGGACCTGGAGCGCCGACTCGCCGCAGAGGAGGACCAACTGGCCTCCAAACAAGGGCAGAACCGGCTCCTGCGCGAGGTCGTCACCGAGGAGGAGATCGCCGAGATCGTCGCCGCCTGGACCGGCATCCCCGTCGCCCGCCTCCAGGAGGGCGAACGCGAGAAACTGCTGCGCCTCGACGAGATCCTGCGCGAGCGCGTCATCGGCCAGGACGAAGCCGTCAAGCTCGTCGCCGACGCCATCATCCGCGCCCGCTCCGGCATCCGCGACCCTCGCCGCCCCATCGGCTCGTTCATCTTCCTCGGCCCCACCGGCGTCGGGAAGACCGAGCTGGCCAAGACCCTCGCCCGGACCCTGTTCGACTCCGAGGAGAACATGGTCCGCCTCGACATGAGTGAGTACCAGGAGCGGCACACCGTCAGCCGGCTCATGGGCGCACCGCCCGGATACGTCGGCTACGAGGAAGGCGGCCAGCTCACCGAGGCCGTACGCCGCAAGCCGTACTCGGTCGTGCTGTTCGACGAGATCGAGAAGGCGCACACCGATGTCTTCAACACCCTGCTGCAGATCCTCGATGACGGCCGCATCACCGACTCCCAGGGCCGAACCGTCAACTTCCGCAACACCGTGATCATCATGACGTCCAACATCGGCTCCGAGCACCTCCTCGACGGCGCCACCGCCGAAGGTGAGATCAAGCCCGACGCCCGCGCCCTGGTGATGGGCGAGCTGCGCGGGCACTTCCGCCCGGAGTTCCTCAACCGCGTCGACGACATCGTGCTGTTCAAACCGCTCGGCGAGCGGCAGATCGAGCGCATCGTGGAACTGCAGTTCGACGAACTGCGACAGCGGCTCACCGAACGCCGCATCACCGTCGAACTCACCGACGCCGCCCGGGAAGTGATCGCCCACCAGGGCTACGACCCGGTGTACGGGGCCCGGCCACTGCGCCGCTACATCTCCCACGAGGTCGAGACACTGGTCGGACGCGCCCTGCTGCGCGGCGACGTCCAGGACGGCGCGACGGTCCGCGTCGACGCCGAACACGGAGAGCTGGTGGTCACCTACGACCAGCCCGAGGACGTGAAGGGAGCACGGGCGGCATGAGCACGATGCAGGCGACGACCGTCAGTTGTCCCAACTGCGGGCGCACCAACCGGGTGCCCGTGGCCGCGGAGGGCCGCCCCAAGTGCGGCCACTGCAAGCAGCCCCTGCCGTGGATGGTGGACGCGGGCGACGACGACTTCACCGAGGTCGCCGAGCGGGCCGACGTCCCCGTCGTGGTCGACCTGTGGGCCACCTGGTGCGGCCCCTGCCGCATGGTCAGCCCCGCGCTGGAGAAGGTCGCCACCGATCTCGCCGGCCGCATCAAACTCGTCAAGGTCGACATCGACAAGAACCCGCGGCTGTCGCAGCGTTTCGAGGTCCAGGCGGTACCGACACTGCTCGTCCTCGACCGGGGCGAGACGGTCGCCCGGCAGGCGGGGGCGGCACCCGCCCCCGCTCTGCGCCAGTGGGTGGAACAGTCGATCACGGCCCGGGAAGGGCGATCCGGATGACCCTGCACGCAGACCCCCACCTCGCGCTCGTCCGGCCGGTCCAGCCGCTGACCCCAGAAGGGTGTCAGGAGTGTCTGCTGCTCGGCTCCCCGTGGGTCCACCTGAGGATCTGCCTGACCTGCGGGCACGTCGGCTGCTGTGACTCCTCGCCGAACAAGCACGCGCGCAGGCACGCGGCTGCCGACGCCCATCCCATCGTGCAGTCGTTCCAGCCCGGCGAGGAATGGCGCTGGTGCTACGTTCACGAGGCGTTCGTCTGATGTCCGGCGACCAGCCGCTGCCGGGCGGAGAACCGGTGCCGGAGGAAGCGGACGAGACCGCCTTCCGGGAGACCTCGGACACCTGCGGCGCGTATCCGCGCCTTACGGAGGACCAGACAGCACGTCTGGCGGAGCACGGGCAACGCCGGAGCATGGCTCCGAACGACGTGCTGATCCAGGAGGGGGAGCGCTGCGAGACGTTCTTCGTCGTCCTCAGCGGTACCGTCGCCGTCGTCGAGGACTACGGCACTCCCGAGGAGCACGTGCTGCGCGTGCACGGCCCCGGTCGCTTCATCGGCGAACTCGGGCTGCTGCACGGGCAGGTGGCCTTCTACACCGCTGTCGCCAGGGAGCCGGGCGAGGTCCTCGTCGTCTCCTTGGACCAGTTGCGCCACCTGGTGTCCCAGGACCCCACCATCGGGGACGTTGTGCTGCGCGCCTGTCTGGGCCGTCGCGCGCTGCTCGTCGGACAGGGCGTCGGCTTCCGCATCATCGGCTCGCGCTACTCACCCGACACCAGGCGGCTGCGCGAGTTCGCCATCCGCAACCGGCTGCCGCACCGCTGGATCGACCTGGAGACCGACGAGGAGGCCGAGGACCTGCTGCGCCGCTTCGGCGTCGGCCCGGAGGAGACACCGCTCGTCATCTGGCGGGACACCACCCTGTTGCGCAACCCCAGCAACGCGGACCTGGCCCGGCTCATCGGCCTGCCGTCACTGCCCGCCGGAAACCGACACGGTGACGTCCTCATCGTCGGCTCCGGACCCGCCGGCCTCGCTGCCGCGGTGTACGCCGCCTCCGAGGGCCTGAGCACCACCGTGGTGGAGGCGATGGCCACCGGTGGCCAGGCCGGCACGTCGTCCCGCATCGAGAACCTGCTCGGCTTCCCCGCCGGCATCTCCGGCGCCGAACTCACCGAACGCGCCGTGCTCCAGGCCGACAAGTTCGGCGCCAGGATCAGCCTTCCGGTGGAGGCGACCGGTCTCCGTCCCAAGGACGAGGACCACTACGTGGTGGCGTTCGCCGACGGCAGCGAGATCGCCGCCCGCGCCGTCGTCCTGGCCACGGGTGCCCGCTACCGCCGGCTCCAGGTGCCCGGCATCGAACGCCTGGAGGGAACGAGCGTCCACTACTCGGCGACCGTCTACGAGGCCCAGCAGTGCCGCACCGACCCGGTGGCCGTCATCGGCGGAGGCAACTCGGCGGGCCAGGCGGTGCTGTTCCTCGCCGGGTACGCGCCGAAGGTGTGCCTGCTGGTTCGAGGACCCAGCCTTGAGGCCAACATGTCCCGCTACCTGGTCGACCAGGTCGAACGCCATCCGCGGGTGGAGGTCATGCTGCACACCGAGGTCACCGAGGTCATCGGCCAGGAGGTGCTGGAGGAGCTCGACGTGGTCGACAACCGCACGGGCGGGCACCACCGGCTCGCGGTACGGGGCCTGTTCGTCTTCACCGGCGCCGACCCCCACACCGAGTGGCTCGCCGGCTTCACCGCCCTCGACTCCCGCGGCTTCGTCCTCACCGGCCCGGAGGCCCAGGAAGCCTGCGCCTACCCCGAGGTGTGGGACGGCCGCGGGCGCTCGTGCATGACTCTGGAGACCAGCCTGCCAGGGGTCTTCGCGGTGGGGGACGTCCGTAGCGGCTCGGTGAAGCGGGTGGCCTCGGCGGCCGGTGAGGGCGCGATGGCCATCCACTTCGTGCACCGGCACCTGGGGCACTCGGCCGCACCCGGCACCACGGGCACGTCCGTTGCCGCGGGCGGCTCGGACGCCTCCCCACGCACACGTCACAAGGAGTCCGCATGGCTCGCATGACGAATGGCGGCCGATGAGATCACGAGAAGGAAGACTGAGGCGATGGCGGTGGCCGTCCGGCGGCACCGCGGTGGCGGTCTGCCGGAAAGGCCCGTCTGGGCACCCACCCCTCTCAGCCGCCTGGTCGAGGTCGACGAACTGCTCGACCAGGTGAGCGGCCTGCTTAGAAGTCATCTCATTTGGTGAGTCGGCGGTAGCAGATCAGAGTGCAGGCGATGGCGGCGAAGGCGAGGAAGTGTTCGGCTTTGCGCTCGTAGCGGCGGTGGAGTCTGCGGCAGCCGGCGAGCCAGGCGACGGACCGCTCCACGACCCAGCGGTGGCGGCCCAGGTGGGTGGAGGACTCGATGCCGCGTCGGGCCAGGCGGTGCGTGATGCCCCGGTTGCGGAGCCATTGCCGTAGGTGGCGGTAGTCGTAGCCCTTGTCGCCGTGCAGCTTGCCGGGTTTGCGGCGGCGCGGCCCGCGGCGTGAGCGGATCGGCGGGATGCCCCGTACGAGAGGCTCCAGGCCCTGGCTGTCGTGCATGTTCGCACCCGAGATGCCGACCGACAGGGGCAGCCCGGTCCGTTCGGTGATCAAGTGGATCTTCGACCCGTACGTGCCGCGATCCACCGGATTCGGACCCGTCAGATCCCCTTTTTCAGGGCCTGCATGTTCACCGAGTCGATCACACAGCGGGACCAGTCCAGTTCTCCGCGGGAACCGAGTTCGTCCAGGACCAGGCGATGGAGCTTCGCCCACACCCGGGCCTTGGACCACTCGGTGAAACGCCGGTGGGCTGTCGCTCCCGAAGGTCCGAACGAGGCGGAGGGCAGCTGCTGCCACGTGCAGCCCGACGTGGCCACGAACACGATCGCGGCCGGCACCTCCCGATCCCCGTGCCGACGCCGGCCGCCTCCCTGAGGCCGACTCGGCGCCTCCGGCACCACCCGCTGGAACAACTCCCACAACTCATCCGGCACCAGCCGCTCAACAATCCCCACACCGGAAGCCTACCGAACCCACCAAATGAGATGACTTCTTATTGGCGTTGCTCTCGGGCGAGTTGAGCAGGAAGACGTGAGTTCAGGTGCCTTTTACTCGGTAACACGTGGCCGCCAGTGAATTTCACCAGCATCGCCGTCGCAGTGCCACGCCTCCAGGACCTTCGTACGGATGAGCCGGTCGAAGAGCTCGTCCAGTTGGGACTGCGACAGGCCGCACAGGTGGGTGAGGGTTTCGGCGTCGGCGCGTCCAGCGCCGGGCTCGGTGTGCGCGGCGAGCACCAGAGCGGTCAGTCGCACGGCTGGCGGTGCGGCTCGGGCAACGGCCAGAGGTACCGGGTGCAGAGCCCAGTGCGCGGCTCTGGCCCGATCCGTCCGGGCGGGTGCCGGCATGAGGGCGTCTGTGTCGAGCAGTTGCGCTTCTACGCCGCCCTGACCCTTGCCCGTTCCCGTCGGCCGGCAGCGCAACCACTCCGCGTGCTCGAGTTCCTGCCAAGGCACGGCATGACCGGCGAGACGCATTCCGCGCAGGAGCCCACCGGGCAGGTGCACCTGCCCGTGGCGATCGGCGCGCAGCGCGCACTGCAGCGCGAGTAGTCGGGCGGTCGAGGACGAGAAACGGGGCAGTACGGTCGCGAGACGGTTGAGCGTCTCCCGCACATGCCTGCGTTCGTCGTGCTTCTGAGGCCGGCTTCCCCGACGTCGCACGCGCGGCGGGCCAGTTGGGCAGGCCGTCAAGGTATCCGGAACGGCTGCTGCGTATGGAACTGCTCCTGCGCAGGCGGCGCACACGTCCGCCAGGCGCCAGATCCGGCCGCCCTGCTCGCGCATGAGCACTAGGAGCAGGGCGCCGGCGCACGGCTGCTGACGCGGGTGCCATCGGCAACCGCGTTCCCGGCACTGGCACGTGCGGAAATGAGGCGCAAGTACGTCACGGCGGGCATGCTCGGCCAGATGAGCAACAACGGCTGATCGTGCGGACGAGGCCTCCAGAGGCTGGCTCATCGGTGTACACAGGGGGCAGATCAGCTCCGGTCCGCCCGTCCGTGGTCGCAATTCGACCGTCCAGACACGCCGCACCGCCGTGTGCGTTGTGCAGAGCCTCATCGGGCACGTGCTCCTCCCGCCTCATCCGCGCCGATGCGCGCCTCGCGCAGGTGATCGGAAGCGGCTAACGGCCGCACGATAGTGCAGACCTCTGCCCGCCCATCTGGGTGACCAGGCGAAAATAGGGCAGAGGTCTGCACTGACAGGGCAGGGGGCTGCACCGTCGGATTGTCGAGTGACGATCTTCCCGCCCGATCCGAATCTCGACGCGTTGCGCCTGGAGCTCGCGCGTCTGCGGGCGGCACGCGGTTGGAGCTACGACGAACTTGCAGCCCGCAGCGGCCTGGCCAGGCGCACGCTCATCGAGATCGAGCAAGGCCGCACCATCGGCACCCTGAAGACCTGGCATGCCCTCGCTCACGCCTTGAGTACGCCGGTCGAGGAGCTCTTCGGATTCCTCTGCCAGGGGCACGAACCGCCTGAGGGTGCGGACGTCTGACGCCTGCGAAAAGGCTGTTACTCATCACTCGAACCGGCGACGTCGGAGTGAACGTGTGAACGGGCACTCGCACATCGGTCTTCATGGATGGGGCTGACTGGGGGACTCGTGCGTCACCGACGCTGCCCATCCGGCGTGTCGTCCGCCATCTTCGTGCCCATGCGCTCCACACCCCCACCATCAGGACGGCACTGGGACGGAACTCCTGTCACCGTCCACGCGCGGCGCTCCCTTCGTGTAGCTCCCGACGGCGTCACCCGGCTCCTCCGCTTCGGTCAGAGCGACCGCTGCCGCGACTGCGGCAACCGGTTCGAGTGGTACCACGGCATCAATCAGCGGCCCGTGCGGCTGCATCCCCACGAACTGCCGGTCGCCGCAGTGCCCACCTCCTGTCGCTGGCACGTCAGCTCCGGTGTCGCCCACCCCGCGGGCGACGGCAGCGACTGGTGCCGCTTGGAGCACGCCGCGCTCTGCCCCGCTCACTACACATCGCCGTCCGTGCCCGAACTGGCGGGACTGCGCCGCCGCCTGGCGATCAACACCCGCCGCATGATCGATGCCGGAGCCTTCGCTCCTCCTTCCGCGCCGCAGGACAATGAGGCGATGCCGTCGGGAGTCTGCCGCCCCGCCCGGCCTGTCGTGGAACTCCTGTACGTTCGCTACCTTGCTGCCAGCCCTGTCGACGAGATCCAGTGCGTCGCCCAGACTCGGCGCCGCCGCCGCTGCTCCAGCGCGCTACTCACCTATGAGGCCCCAGCAGGCGCCTGGCGCCTGGTACCTGCTACCGCTGCGGTCGGTCAACTCGCCTTGCCCAACGCGGTGATGGCCGTGTACGACCTGACGCGCCTGCCCTACGCCGAGCAGCTGCGCTGGCGGTCGCAGCGCTGCGTGCAGCACGCCGCCACGCCCTCCGCCGGGGATCTGACTGTCGCCCTCTGGGAACCCTTCGACCCGCTTATCCACCACGAGCACATCCACAGCCGGCTACCGGACCGCATCCGGCACCCCGGCCCAGCAGAGTGCGGCCGGAAGGCGGCCCGGCCGTGACACGGCACCACGCCATCGAGATCACCCTGACCCGGCCCGCCACCGCTGCCGAACTACACCGCGCCCGCCGCGCCGTGCCACTGGCAACCAACGCGGAGCGTACCCGGCTGATGGCCGTACAGCGGGCCAAGAATCCCAGCCGCGCCCTACGGACGCTGCGCCACCAGCTCGACGCGCTGCTACCCATTGACGTCCTGACCACGTACTACCCGGACCAGCACGGTCAGATCCGGCTCAACCTCGCTCTCAGCCACGCCGCTCGCACAGCCGTCCGTCGGGCTGCCGCTACCCGGGGCCAACGGCCTCAGGATTTCCTCAGCCAGAGCGTGACCACAGCCCTTGCCCGGCACGAACGACAGCGAGTCCAGCGCCTGACGACACATCTGGAAGGCCTGCACACCCACTACTCCGCCGAAGAAGTACTGATCAGTGCAGCCAGTGCCCTTCACTGCCGACGTGTACCAGCGAACCGGTAGTGCCCCTACGGCGCTCCACAGATCCGACCGCCAGCACGATCCCCTCCCCAATTCGCGGAGTCCCTGTTGCCCACCCCGACCAACGAACAGATCGATGCAGTAGACGCCTTTCGGGCAGGCTGCCACCTCGTCCTGCAAGCAGGCGCCGGCACCGGAAAGACCAGCACACTGAACCTGCTCGCCGCCGACACCACACGCCGCGGCCGCTACCTTGCCTTCAACAAGGACATCGCCCGCGACGCCTCATCCCGTTTCCCCCGCACAGTGCTGTGCAGAACCGCCCACGCCACGGCCTACGCAGGACTCGGCCACCGCTATACCCACCGCCTGAACAGCCCTCGCCAGCCCGCATGGAAGACCGGCCAGGCTCTCGGCATCACCCGAGCCATCCGCATTGGTGATCACCAGATCAGCCATCGGACCCTGTCCCACACCGTGCTACGGACCGTGACCCGCTACTGCTACTCCGCCGACCGCACCCTGACCTACCGCCACGTACCGCAACTGCGCGGCCTGAGAACACCCGCCGAACAAGCGCAACTGGCATCCGAAGTAGTGCCGTTCGCAATGAGAGCCTGGGCTGACCTGCAGGACCCCGATCAGGGTGTCGTCCGCTTCGAACACGACCACTACCTGAAAATGTGGGCCCTGACCGAACCGAAGATCGACGCAGACTTCGTCTTCCTCGACGAAGCCCAGGACACGAACCCGGTACTGGAGAACATCTTCGTCGCCCAACGCGACCACGCCCAGCTTGTGATGGTCGGCGACTCCGCCCAGGCCATCTACGGCTGGCGAGGCGCTCGCGACGTAATGACGGGCTTCGACGCTACGCCGCTCACCCTCACCCGTTCCTTCCGCTTCGGCCCCAATCTGGCCGAGCAGGCCAACCGCTGGCTCGAACTCGCCGACGCGCCTATCCGCCTGACCGGCACCGAGACCATCCTCACCGAAGTCGGCACCATCGCCCACCCCGACGCCGTGCTGTGCCGCACCAACATCGGAGCCATGAGTGAAGTCCTGAGCCTGCTTGCCGCAGGCCACCGCGTGGCGCTCACCCGCGGGGGAGGCACCCTGTCCAGGCTGGCACTCGCCGCGCGCGATCTCAAGGAGGGCCGCCGCACCAACCACCCCGAACTCGTCCTGTTCACCTCCTGGGGCGAAGTGCAGGACTACGCCGCCTACGATCCCGCCGGAGGCGATCTCCAACCCTTTGTGGACCTCGTCGACACACATGGACCCGATGCCATCCTCGCCGCCGTCGACGAACTCATCGACGAGAAACACGCCGATGTGACCGTCTCCACCGCGCATACGGCCAAAGGGCGAGAATGGGCCGCCGTCAGAATCGCCGACGACTTTCCCCCGCCCCAGGACACCGACCAACACGACGCTCAAGGCCGTCCGATCCCCGAACCGGTCTGCGACACGTACGCGCGCCTCGCGTACGTTGCCGTCACCCGCGCCCGCCGCCAACTCGATCTTGGCGGTCTGTCATGGATCAACAGCTATGCAGGGGCCAGCGGGAGTCCATCGGGACTGTCCGATCAACGGCCCTGTCCCGTAATCGGTGGTGACGAAGCGTGACCGAGATTGTTGGCATCGTGTGCGCGATGTCAACTCCTTTGTGGGGCCTGTGCCTTCTGGATTGTCGACACTGGTCGTTGAAAGCATGACGGACTAATAGGACTCCGTTAGGTCTGTCTCGATCTTTGCTCTGCGTGTGAACTGCTGGGCAGGGGTTGATTGCAGGTGGTGCAGGTCCCGGTCCAGCACCTCAGGGTGTCTTGGAGAGCGTCGAGGATCTGGTAGAGGGTGGGCCTGGTTGCGGTGCTTTTGGGGCCAGGCGTTGTTCGGTGAGGAATGCGTGGGCGGCGGTCGCGAGGGTGACGTGGTGATGCCAGCCGGGCCAGGAGCGGCCTTCGAAGTGGTCCAGGCCGAGGCCGTGCTTGAGTTCGCGGTAGTCGTGCTCGATGCGCCAGCGGACCTTGGCCAGGCGGACCAGATCGGCGATCGGGGTGTCGGGCGGGAGGTTGGACAGCCAGTATTCGCTCGGCACTTCAGCACCGACGGGCCATTCGGCAAGCAGCCAGCAGTCGGGCAACACTCCGTCCCACCAGCCCTGCTCGGCCGAGGCCGCTGCTTTGATCGGCCGTTCGACGGCTTTGCCGGCAGGACGCACGCGCACGGCCGCGAAGCGGGAGCGTAACTCCCCTTTCGAGCCCTGGCGCCATGTGAGCGGGGTGAACGCTTCCGGTCCGAGGCCTGTTCCAAGGACTGCGACCGACGGTGCCTTCTGGCGGTAGCGAGGCTGCGGCCAGCAGCCGACGTCGCCTCTGCGCTCTGGGGCCTCGGGTTCCGCGTCGAACGGGTAAACGCTCACGTCCGACCGGATGGAAAGGACATAGGCGAGCCCTCGCTTCGACAGTGCGGCCCGCAGATGGGCGTTGGTGCCATAGGCGGCGTCGGCAACCACCACCGGCGGTGTCATACCCCAGTCCGCGAGGCTGTCGAGCATGTCCAGGGCCAGCCGCCATTTCTCCCGGTGCGTGACCTCGGGCGGAATCAGGGTCCTGGTGCGGTGGTGACTGTCCGCGGCCCAGTCCTGGGGCAGGAACAATCTCCACTGCAGGGGGCACGAGGCAGTGTCACTGGCAGCGTGGACACTGACGGCGACCTGGCAGTTCGCACGTTTTCCCAGAGCTCCGCAGTACTGCGGAGCCACACCAACCGACATCCGACCGTCCTTGGGCATCGACACGTCGTCGATCACCCACGCCACCGGATCGACCAGCGGCAGCAGACGTTCGTTGATCCGCCGCTGCACGGGCACCGGATCCCAGGTGGACTGGTTCACGAACTGCTGCAGGTTCTGCTCATTGCCATCCGGCAGCCGCGAAGCCATCGCCTGGATCGACTTGCGGCGACCGTCCAGCATGAGTCCCCGCAGATAGCAGTCCCCCTTGGCCCGCTGGTCCTTCCGCCGCACCGAGGCGAACACATCGGCCACGAACAACGCCAACGTCGTCCGGACACGCCTAACTTCATGTAGGTCCACGCATCCAACATGCTCCTGATCAGCGCCAACAGAAAGACCTAACGGAGTCCTACTAAGACGTCGTTTCATTTGGTGAGCCGGCGGTGGCAGATGAGGGCTGCGGCGATGCCGACGAAGGCGAGGAAGTGTTCGGCCTTGCGCTCGTAGCGGCGGTGGAGACGGCGGCAGCCGGCCAGCCAGGACGTTGGGTCGGCCGCGCGGCGAGGTGCCTGCCGTGGCAGGTCCTGTTCCGCGCGGCCTCCCGCCGAACCGGACATGACGGTTTCCCTGTCATCCGGCTCTCCAGTGACTACTGCGTGAGTGGTCTGGCCGGCCTTTCCGAATGGATGCGGTCGTGGCAGGTGTCGCAGGCCACGACTGTTTTGCGTCGCCGGTGGAGCATGACGCGCGCCCAGTCGGAAGGCTGCCATCCGGCATGTGCGAGGTCGGCGAGAGCACGGACGTGGTGCACTTGCACGTTGCCTTTGCTTCCGCAGATCTCGCAAGTGTCCGCCAGGAGCCTTGCGACGAGTTCCTTCTGCGGATAGTCCACCCTGACCGGCTCACGATCGGAGAGTTCCGCCGCTCGTTGCCGTTGGAGGGGAATCCCGCCGAACCGCGCCACCAGTGGCTTCCTGTTCTTCCGCTCGATTCGGGCCTCGAAGCAGACTCGGAGCCCATTGGGGGTATCGATTCTGGTCTTGTGCTTAGCGGCCATTTTCGATACTGACGAACGGTGCTTTGCGGCTAGGGTCTTGAGCATGGATGTCTCCATGACCCATTGCAGCCGGTGCAGCCGGAAGACATCTCCGGCGAGCAGGTAGTACTGGACAATGCCCCGGTAAACGGTCCCGAACGTCGCCACGATCGCGTGATCGCTGCTGTTGATCAGGGCCGTCCTCTTCGCGGGGTTTCCGCGGGCGAGATAGGGGGCGCACTTGGCTTTGATCACGTCCCGTGGGACACGGAGAGCGATCTGTCCGTTGACTCGACGGTAACGGCCTGTCTTCTTCGTATCGTTGTGCTGGGTCGTGATCTCGTAACCGAGGAACCTCGCTGCCCCGGTGCGGGCATGAGTGATCAGCGTCTTCTCCTGGGACAGTTCCAGGATGAGTTCATCACGCAGGAACTGTGCCAGACGCTGTTTGATCTGCTCGGCCTCGGCTTTCGGTCCGGTGAAACCAAGGAGATGATCGTCCGCATAGCGTATGTAGCGCAGCCTGCGGTAAGCGGGATCGCCTGGATCCGCGCTTGGCAGACTGACCATCCGCTGACGCAGCGTGCGGGCCGAAACCCGATCGCCGCGTCGACGTGCTTTCGCCAGCTGATTCTGCAACTCCAGATAGGCCGGGTTCCGGGCCCGGCGCTTTCCTCGGGTGTACTCCGGAATTAAAACTGTCTCGACGAACTCGTCCAGCTTGTGCAGGTAGATGTTGGACAGGACTGGGGATGCCACTCCGCCTTGCGGTGCTCCGGAGAGCGTGGCACCCCACTTCCAGTCCTCCAGGTATCCGGCTGTCAGCATGTTGCGCACCAGCCGCAGAAACCGCTGGTCATAGATCTTCTCGCCGAGGATCGACAGCAGGACCTGATGGTCCAGGCTGCCGAAGCAGTCGGCGATGTCCCCTTCGATGAACCAGGATGTCCCGGTCCAGGTGTGGTCCACCTCCCGCAATGCGGTGTGGCAGCCCCGACGGGGACGGAAGCCATGCGAGTGGTCGGAGAACATCGGCTCGTAATACGCCTCCAATAACAGGCGGATCACTTCACCGACGAGCTTGTCCGACCAGGTCGGTAGTCCCAGCGGACGCATCTTCCCGTTCTTCTTCGGGATATGGATGCGTCGGACCGGTTTGAAGCGGTAGCGCTCGTGACGTATCGCCTCGATGATCCGGTCGATCTTCCGCTGTGACATGCCGTCCACGGTTTCTGACGTGACCCCCGGCGTCATCGCGCCATGGTTGGCGTAGATACGTCCGTAGGCCAACAGATACAACTGCGGGTTGAACAGCTGCCGATACAGTTTCTCGCACGGCAGGCCACGCCTGCCGCGTTCACGCAGGACACTCAGCACCGTTTTGGCGCTCTGCATTACGCATACCTCCCGGGTTCGAGTGTCCGAATCACCTGGCCCCCTTCGCCCGATGTGGACGGCTTTCCCGTCCTCCCTGGCCGGTCGTGACTCCGGCGACTACTACGGGGCCTCCGTCGCCATAGGACTCGCATCCCGTAGGCGATCCCACGTTCGTCTCTGTCTGTACGTTCTAGCGCGACTTAGGCGTCCCACTCATCTCCTTGAATGTCCTCGTTGGACATTGCTCCGCACCCCGGAGGTGCACCGGGCAACGATGAAACCCGGTGCAGAGTGCGGCGCCGGTTTCAGTCGCCTTTCCGGCGGATGGGAACTTGCATCTTCTGGAGATTGGGATTCAAACAATCCAGTCTTCGCCATATCGCGCGGGCCGCCCAGCACACCGTCTCTGACAACTGAGCCTGGTCACTGGTTTTCTGACATGCTGTTGTCCCCTTCACCTTTCGGATCCAGGTGAGTCATTCGGCCCAGGAACCTCCTTCCGAGTTCCTCCCGGCTGAGCCGGGGATACAAACAGAGCGCCTCGTGGCGCACACCGTCCGCTCGACCACCCAGCGGTGGCGGCCGAGTCGCTGTGAGGACTCGATGCCCTTGCGTGCGATGCGGTGACGGATACCGCGCCCGCGCAGCCATCGACGCAGGTGGTTGTAGTCGTAGCCTTTGTCGCCGTGCAGTTTCCCGGGCCGTCTGCGACGCGGGCCGCGTCGGGAGCGGATGGGCGGGATGCCACGCACGAGCGGCTGGAGGCCCAGGCTGTCGTGCATGTTGGCGCCGGAGATGCCGAGCGACAGAGGAAGTCCGTTCCGGTCGGTGATCAGGTGGATCTTCGATCCGAGTTTGCCGCGATCGGTCGGATTCGGTCCCGTCAGCGGCCCCCTTTTGCGGCCCTCATGCTGACCGAGTCGATCGCGCACCGGGACCAGTCCAGCTGCCCGCGGGCGCCGAGTTCATCGAGGATGACACGGTGGAGTCTGGCCCAGACCCGGTCCTGGCTCCACTTCGCGAAGCGCCGGTAGACCGTCGGCCACGCCGGGCCGAACACCGACGGGAGCTGCCGCCATGTGCATCCCGACGTGGCCACGAAGATGATCGCCGCCAAGGACTCACGATCACCGGCACGCCGACGGCCGCCACCCTGCGGGCGTACGACTTCATTAGACGTCGTTTCTTTTGGCGTTGAGGGTCGTTGGTCTGTTCATGGAAGATCTGATTGTGCGGCTGGTGCCGGACGAGATGTGGGAGTTGTTCCGGCGGGTGGTGCCGCCCACGGAAGGGCTGTCCCGTAATTGATGTTCGGGTTGCCTCGGGCGTGATTGGGTGCGGCCCGTTCGCCTATCCGGCGAGGGCGAGGTTGTGCAGGCGGGCGATCCCGAGCATGGCGTGGTGGACGCCATCGCCTTTGAGGCGGCAGTCGCGGAGGATCTTCCAGGCCTTCATGCGGGCGAAGACGTGTTCGACGCGGGCGCGGACCTGCTTGTGGGACTTGTTGTGGGCCTGTTTCCAGTCGGGCAGTTCCTCGCCCTTGCGGCGTCGGTGGGGCATCACGAGTCCTGTGCCGGGGTAGCCGCCGTCGGCGATGGTCATGGTCGTGCCGACGGCGGCCTTGGCGCCGGACTCCTCCCACGCCTTGCAGTCGTTGCGGTTGCCGGGCAGGGGCCGGCCGACCACCACGACCAGGCGGGTGTCGGCGTCGATGACGACCTGATGGTTGGTGGAGTACCGGTAGTTCTTCGACTGCGCGGCGACGGTGTGGTCGCGGGTGGGGATCAGGGTGCCGTCCACGATGAGTACGGTGTTCTTGGCGAACCGCTTGCGGGGCTGGAGGGCGAGCATCGGCCCGAGGTGATCGATGATGCGATCCGCCGCCGACTTGGACACGCCGAAAAGCGGCGCGATCTGCCTCATCGTCAAGTTCGTGCGCCAGTAGACCGCGACCAGCAATACCCGGTCCTCCAGTGGCAGGCTCCACGGCCGGCCCCTGCCGATAGTGTCCGCCCCTTCACGACGCAGCACTGTCACCAGCTTCCCGAAGACACGCGGGCTCAGCCCGGTGAACGGGGCTATCCAGGACGGCTCCGACGACATGATCACACCAGCCATCCCAAGATCATCCCAGTTGCTGACGCTGCCTCATGTCCTCGATCCTGGTGCTCGGCAAGGGAGGGTACATGGGGCTGATTCTTTTCCCGGGTGACGGAGACAACAGCAGTCCTGATGTCTCCTGGTCCTACAGCGGCTTTGCCGCGTTCCGGCGACGCCTGGCCGAGACCGAGGGGTTCGCTCTCTCCGAGATGTGGGGCTTCGGCGGCCAGCGCCCGTGGAGCGAGGTGTCCACTGCGCTGGAGCCGCTTCTCGATCATCCGGATGCCGGTGGTGAGGACCTCTCGCCTGCGGAGTGCGCGCCGATTCTGGTCCGATTGGAGGCGATCACCGCCCAGTGGGTACGGGAGGACGGCGATCAGCTCCTCCAGCAGGACATCGAGGACGGCGGTCGGCTGGCGAGCGTCCTGCGGTTCTGTATCGAGAAGGACGTCCCGCTGGCCTTCCTCTGAAGCCCACCAACCACGGAAACCCGTTTACGGGACAGCCCTTAGGGGTGAGGTGATTCGCCTGTCCGTGCAAACCTGGCCCATGGCGGTGCCGTGCCCGAAGTGCGGGACGCCGGCCGAGAGATTGCACGGCTTCCACGAGCGTTCGGTGGCGGTCCTGCCGGTGGACCGCCGACAAGGCGGGAGGCCGAGATGCATGTGGAGCACCTCACGATCACCCGCAAGACCGTCACCGACCTTGCCGACCGGCTCCCGGCCGTCGCGCCGGACCTGTCCGATTACCCGGACTACCCCCGCATCCTCGCCGCCTTCAACCAACGCGACTGGGCCGCTACGGGCCAAGGACGTCTGCGAAGCCCTCGGCCACGAATTGCTGCCGAAGAACGTCGAAGGCGTCCGCTCCAAGTTGAAACGACTGGTCAAACTCGGGATCCTCACCGAGGCCGACACCGGCAACTTCGCCAGGAAGCAATAGCCGACACAACCTCTACCAGCGTCCTTGCTCCCACCTCGGCCAGAAACGGACATCAGCTTACGAACCGCTCACTGAGTGCAAAGCGCCCACCGGTTGCCACTCTGCAGAACACGCTTGTCGTCCGCCGGTACAGTGCGGCGCTGCGAACGCCGTTTCGATCCGCGTCGACGTGCTGAGGACACGATGCGTCGGAGGATCGCGTTGCTCGGCTCAGGGAGGGGTGGGTAGCGTGTGCAGGCTTATACCAACTTGGTCTGGTGTGATGTGAGGAGACCCTTGCCGCATTCCGTCGCTCAGAGGACTGCCTGGAGTGGGCATGACTGACACCGATCTTCTGCGCGCCAGCCGGGACGGTGATCAGTTCCACTACCACTGGGCGGCTCGGCAGGCGCTCAAGCTGCTGCTTCCCGACGCCGATCTGACAGCGATCGCCGTCGAGGGAGTATCGCAGGACGACACGCTGGGCCATGACGGCGAGGACGTCATTGACATCGCCGAGTACTACGGTGCGACCGGCCTTCACGAGGCCAACCGTGTGGTGTACCGGCAACTGAAGCATTCGACCGCGCGGGCCACGCAGGAGTGGACTGTGTCGGGTCTCTCGAAGACGGTCAGCGGGTTCGCGGAGAAGTTCAGACGAATTCGGCAGGAGTCGCCGGGGTTCGAAGAGAAGGTGACCTTCGAGTTTCTTTCCAATCGGCCGGTCCGTGAGTCGGTGCTTCAAGCGATCGGCATCCTGGCAGCCAGCGGAGAGCCCGGCGCGTATGCGCACGATGTCAAATTCCTCAAGCAGTACGCGGACTTCTCCGACGACGCAGACGGTGAAGCCGCGTTCTTCGGCCGGCTGGAAGTGGATCCCACAGCTCCAGGCCTGTTGCGGCTCGAAGGGCTGTTCCGGCTGGACTTGACTGGTCTTCTCCCCGGCGCTCCCGATGTGCAGCCCCTTCTGCTGAAGGAGATGATCACGAGACGCGCGACCTCGCTCGAAACGAACCACGTCGTCGAACGCTCCACCGTGCTCGCCGCTCTCGGCGTCCCACCAGAGCACGTGCTGCCTGCTCCCAACCTCATCGACCAGCCCGGGCACGTCATCGTGACTGAGCAGACTCACGCGATCGTCGACGACATCGTGCGAGTCGCCCGGCGGCCGGTCGTTGTTCACGCGGCTGGTGGCGTAGGCAAATCGGTGCTCACGACACAGATCGAACGGAACCTGCCTGCTGGTTCCGTCACTCTCGTCTACGACTGCTTTGGAAACGGCGGGTACCGGCGTTCCAGTTCACCGCGCCATCAGCATCAGCAGGGTTTGGTGCAGCTGGCGAACGAGCTTGCTGCGCATGCTCTTTGCGATCCGCTGATTCCGGCCGGCACAGCTCAGCCAGCCGACTACGCGAAGGCGTTCCTGGCCAGGGTCCGGGGCGCGGCGGCGGCCATCGCGGCCTCCACTTCAGGAGCGCTCCTGGTTCTTGTCGTGGACGCGGCCGACAACGCGGCGCTCATCGCCAGAGACGCCGGGGAGCGCACCTTCGTCACGGACGTGCTGCGGGAGACCCTGCCAGAAAACGTGCGACTCGTGATGTTGTGCCGCACTGAACGCGTCGATCTGCTGGAACCGCCGCCCAGCGTCCACAGAATCGAGCTTGAGGGGTTCGGTGTCGCCGAGTCCAGGCAGCACCTTGAGTCGGTGTTCGGTCCGGTCACGGAGGCGCAGGCGGCCGAATTCCATCGGCGGACCGGCGGCAACCCCCGGATCCAGGCCCTTGTTCTAGGTACGGCCTCGGACATCGAATCCTGTCTTGTCTCCCTCGGGGAGGCGATGCATCCCCACGTCTCCCTGTTCGACGAACTCCTCCAGAGCATGGTGGACCAGTGCAAGGACGCCAACCATCTGAGCGCGGAGATCGACCGCTTGTGCGAGGCCATGGCCGCGCTCCGACCGAGGATGCCCATCGGAGTCCTAACCGAGCTGTGCGGAGTACCGGCTGCTCTCGTGCACAGCTTCGCGGCCGACCTCGGACGCCCGCTCCTCGTCGACGGTGACACCCTGCAGTTCCGTGATGAACCGACCGAGACCTGGTTCCGGACGAAGTACCGTCCGACCGGAAACTCCCTGATCGACTTCATCGACCGCCTGACCCCGCTCGCCGCCGACGAACCGTACGTAGCTGCCACTTTGCCCCAACTGCTCTGGGAGGCCGGTCAGGTCGACACCCTTGTCGAACTGGCGATGACCGACGGCGCCCTCCCCAAGGGTTACGACCTTGAACAACGCGAGATCGCCCAGCAGCGAGCCCAGTTCGCCCTCAAAGCCACACTGCGCGTGGGAAAGGAATGGGAAGCGACCCGGCTGGCCGTCAAGGCAGGCAGTCTGGCAGCCGGCCACTCCCGCCGACTTCACCTGCTGCGGTCCAACACCGATCTGGCGGGCCAGTTCCTGGACGCCAGCACGATCGAGGACATCGTCGCGAACCGCAGCCTCGCCGACTACTGGCCCGGCTCCAACCTTCACTTCGAAGGCGCCCTGCTCTCGTTCGCCGCAGGCCAGACCGACTTCGCCCGCAGTCGGCTGCGCAGCGCCTCGGAATGGCTCAGGGCATGGGTGCAACAGCCCGACGACGACGATCCGAACCGGCACCGCGTCACCGCCACGGATATCGCCGAAGTCGCCTTCGGGCTCCTCAACACCGACGGCGTGGAGGCATGCGTCAGCCACCTTGCTCGGTGGCGCCCCAAGCGCGTGGCCTTCGACGCCGGAGTGATCATTGCCACCCGGCTTGCCGACTCGGGTCGTACAGAGGAACTGGAGGCCCTCGGTCACGCGGCCGTGTCCTTGAAGTACCTCGAGTTCGCGGTCGCTTATGCCGCGTGGCAAGCCAACCTCGTCTGCCAGGCACCGCTTGCGCGGCGCCTGGTGAGAATGCTGAAGCGCCAGCGCAGAGCCATTTCCTTTCGCCGGCATCCGGGTTTCTCAGAAGGGAACAAGGAACTTCCGGCGGTCGGTTGGATCATTGCGATGGGCCTGCGCCACGGCGTGCTCTCGGATGGGGAAGCCCAACGGATCCTGCGGCTGAATCTCCCTGGCGACCTGGGCAGGGGTGCCGGAAGCCGTTGGGGTCGTAGCACCGACACGATCACGCTGCTGTGCGGCTTCGCGTTGCTGTCGAAGATCCGGAGACAGCCCTTCGACGTGGACGAGTTCGCTGGCGAAGACGTCAGAGAAGCACGGCAAAAGCCCCATACATACTCAAGCGCACTGAACGACCACGACCAGAGTGTCGTGCCCCTCGGTGCCTGGGCCAGCCTGTGGATCGACTGCCTCGTCGGTACCGCCAGCGACACTGACAACCCTTTCCGTGAACTCGCGCCTCCCACCCCGTCCCACCGTGGCCACCAGGAGCTGCCCCACTTCTTGCACAGAGGCCTTGCCCGACTCGGCGTCCGGATTCTCGCCTTCGGCTCGTCCGAGGTGTCGCGCCAGTACCTGCTCGACTGGTACCGAGCCGCGCAGCGGCACCTTCCGGACGAGGTCCTCATCGACGTTGTCCGAGCAGCCGCCCCCGTCGACGAGCTGCAGCACGTCGCCGTCGAACTCGCGGAGTTCGTGGCCGCGTCGCTCGATGTGGCTCAGGAAAGCGCTGAGTACAAGGCGGAGCAGATGGTAAATCTCGCTCGCGCCGTCCAACGATTCGACAGAAGCGAAGCTCACGCCTACTTCACCCAGGCAATCGATCTGACCGACCGCGTGGGCGACGACGTACACGCGTTGTGGCGGGCCTTCCTCGCAGTCGCCCGCCGAGCCTCCGACGGCAACCACGACGACGAACGCCGTGCGTATCGTGTCGCCCAGCTCGCCGAGAGCCTGGAACCCTATCTCGGGGACGCAACAGACCATTCCAAGGTACTGACCGCCATCGGCCACTTGAGCGCCACGACCGCGACGACCGTCGCCTCCCGCTGGCGCGACCGCCGCTTCTGTTCTGGAGGTCCGTTCATCCAGGCGCTGCTCGACGAGGAGGCCGGCCCGCTTGCTCCGTCCGCCGTCACCGCTATGGCGTTGGTGCCGTTCGACGAGCACCGCGTCGATGAACTCCGCCTCGTCGAGCGAGCACTGCGTGAGATTCCCGGCGACGGTGAGCGCATCGCTGGAACGTTGGGACATTTCCTGCGGGCACGACGCTTCAGCAGAGCATCCTTCGAACGCCTCGACCAGACCGCTGGCGAACTGGGCATCGACCTCTCCGGAACGCTGCTCGCCCATGGCACACGCCACATTGCCTTCCCGGCATCGCGCGAATACAACTCGGGCCGGTGGACCCCAGATGAGGAGCAGGACAACGCGCGAGCGGCGCGTGCACGCCAGGTAAAGGACGCCCTCGCCGCGTGTGACCTCTCCACCGCCGAAGGCTGGGAACAGGCCCGCCAACTGGTTCACGTGTCGGGCCACCTGCTGTATATGGAGCAGGTCATAGTCCAGGCGGTCACGGCGCCCCTGCGTGAACTCGACGACATGCTCGCCGCGTTCCAGTCCAATCCCAACCTCAACACTTTCGACTACGCACACATGGTTAAGAAGCTGGCCGAGCTGCCGCTGCTCCCACGAGCCGCACGCCGACAACTGAGTCATCTCGCGGACACGGCCGCCGCGCGGTTCAGCCGGGAGCTGACCACCAAGGGTTACGACCCTATCGACCTGTCAGAACTCGCCAGGTTGGCTGGCGAACCCGATTCGGATCTGCTCGGGACGGCTCTTCGAGAACTCGGTTCGCAGGCTGCCGCGATTCCCCCTGAGGAGTGCCATCACCTGGCAGCCCGACTGGCCCCACGGCTTACTGGCGAGCAGGCGCAGGTCGTCCTCGACGACTTCGGCACTATGCTGGCTGACCTCTCACCAGAGGACTCGGGCGACGGTGGGTTCACTGACCTTCCCGCTGGACCGACCAGGGTCCGGGAGTGCCTCGCAGGCTATCTATGGGCAGCCCTCGGCGACCCCGAGACCGAAGCCAGATGGCGGGCCGCGCACTGCGTCCGGCTCCTCACAGAACTCGACTGCCAAGAGGAACTGGACGCCCTCCTACGTTTCGCGCTCGGCACGCTCGACGTGGCCCCGTTTCACGACGCCCGTCTGCCCTTCTACGACCGGCATGCCCGCCAGTGGCTGCTCTTTGCCCTCGCGCGAGCCGCTCGGAACCCCGACACGCATCGGAGGCTCACAGAATTCGAGCCCTTGCTCCGGAAAGTGATCTTCGATGACGGACCGCATGTCGTCATGCAGGAAAGCGCGAAATCGATCTGTCTGTCCCTCGCCTCGTCTGGCCCTGGGATCCTGAGCACGGACGAACTCGACATCGTGCGCGGGATCAACAGACCGAAGGAAATCCTCACTGAGTCGTGGGAGGAACGTGCGGCAAGAAGGCGAAACGGTACGGAAGAGGAAGCCCACGAACCCGAACCAAGCGACTTCCATTTTTTCTGGGACTTTAAAGACGACTGGTGCAAACCCCTCGGTGAAGCATTCCGAATCTCCGAGGAGACCGTCCTACGACTCGCCGGACACACCATCACAGACACCTGGCAGCTTCCCTACCGCGGCGCCCACGAGGACGACCCGCGCCATACCTTCAGGCTGTACAGGGAAGGAAGCACCTTCGCCTACCGTACGACCCAGCCGGACGCCGACGACCTGGACTTCTATCTCTCGACTCACGCCTTGTGGACCGTGGCCGGGGAGTTGCTCAGAGGCCATCCCGTGTATCGGGACAGTGAGGCGGACATGGACCTTTTCAGCGACTGGCTCCGTGATTTCCTTGCCGCCCGAGACGACGGCAGGTGGCTTGCCGACCGACGGGATCCCTCCCCGCAGAGCGTCTTGAGGGGAAGGGACGACTCCCCGGACGCCGACTGGGTCTGGCGATTGAACAGCCGGCACTTCAGTGAGCGTCTCCTGGCAGGTGACGGATGGGTCACAGTCTGGGAAAGCTCCGACGATACAGGCTACGAGGCTGAGCAGAGAGTCCTGATCCGTAGTGCCCTCGTCACTCCCGCGAGGGCCAGGACGCTTGTACTCGCCCTGCAGACGGCCCCTTCATACATGGGCTACCGCATTCCTGACGTCAACGACAGTGACTACCAGTTCGATTTTCAAGGCTTCCAGTTGACCGGTTGGATCGTCGATCCTGACGGGCATGAGGGGATGGACAGTAAAGATCCGCTGGCTGCGGGGATCAAGTACCCGCCCTATAGACCTTCTGATGAATTCGTCGATCTGCTCGGGCTGGAACCGGACGCAGATATGCGCGAATGGATTCGTGCCGATGGCGCTGCCCTCCGCAGCACCTGCTGGGACGATACGTCCGCGACCAGTTCGGACCGTGTGACGGGAACTCAGGGACAGCGGCTGGAGATTCGGCGCGAGGCCCTCCAGGAGCTGTTGGCTCTGGCTGGACGCAGCATGATCGTCGAAGTGATGATCGACCGTACTCATAAAGACCACAGGCAGAACTACTCGGTGAGGTCCGACCAAGACAATGACGAATCCCTCCCCCCGCGCGAAAGGTCCTACAAGATTTACCTCTTCGATGACTCGGGAGGATGCGGCGAGCTTTGAGCGGACCCTCGAACTGGGCAAGGAGATCGCCGACAGTCTCTCGGAGAACGATGTCCTGGGCCGCTGGATGGCCCATCACATCGGTGACTTGATCATCCGGGCGGAGAACGCCACGGGGGCAGAGGCGGACGGCATACGGCGCGAAGCGGTGAGCGCCATCCTCGCGCTCTGGAACCACCGGACGGCGCTCCCGTCCCGGACTCCGCCGCTGGACGCCTTCGAGCCCGTGTTCAGGGCATTGGAACGGCTGAGTGGGCCTCAAGATCCCTGGAGCTTTTACCGGATGTTTCCGCCTGGGCGTGAGCCCAGCGAGGACGACATGGTCGGAGCACCGCTGCTTCGGATCGCGCTGGGCCTTGAGGAGACCGTCCGCGGTGTTGCAGGTGAGATTGTCGCGCTCGCTGCGCAAGAGGCCGCCAGCAAGGAGGCGAAGTGGCTGAGGCTCTCGGAGCATCTCGAAGAGGACGAACAACGAGCGGCGCGGGACGCACTTCTTCAGCTAGTAGGCACCCTCGAAATGTACACCGACGGTGCCGATGGCAATCTGGCCGTAGAAGCCGGGCTCCCGAAGTTGATCCCTGCTCTGCAACGTGCCGAGTCACTCCTCGCAGAAGCTCGGCGGGTTCTCGCAGGCCGTCTGCCCGAGACGGCGTTGGAGAGTGAACATGGCGGGACGGTGTGAGGGAGGAAGGCAGTCATCGCACTGGACGGTCTTGCCTCTCTGACCTGGCAGGGCGCCGTCACCGCGCTGGTGGCCCTGCTGGTGATCCGGCCGTTGTCCGGGTGGGCCGGGCTGCTCGGAAGCCCTATGCGCGCCAAGGAACGTTGGGTTGTCGCGGGTCCGAGGCATCGGCTTGCTGTACTACCTCGCCTACAGCCTGGGACAGCACGACTTCCCGGTGCCGGAGGGGGAGCTCTGGACGGTAGTGACGTTCACCGTGCTCGCCTCGGTCGTGCTGCATGGCGTCACAGCGGGTCCGGTCGTCGCCCGGCTCGACCGGCTGCGGACTGCCACGCCCCCGCGACGCGACGGCATATGACGCGCAAACGGCAGTGATGCGGACCAAACGGTCGCCGCGCCGGAAGAGGCATCCACGAGCTGCAGGCGCGCTTGGACGCGGCCTGCGGCCCTTCGGCCGACCGGGAGCTGGATCTGGAGCAGGCCCTGCGCAGCATCGTGGAGGCCGCGGCCGTGCTGGTCGATGCAGAGTACGCGGCGCTCGGCGTGATCGGTCTCGAGGGCAAGCGCCTTCCGCCTTCCACACGGCCGGTGTGTCCGAGGAGCAGATCGCCCGGATCGGCCCGTATCCGGAGGGCCACGGCATCCACCCTTGAGCAGTCTCCAGTGGCTAGCGACGAACCCGGTGCCGGCTGCGCCAGGCGGCTCCCATGGTGCGGTGTACTGCCCCGTGAGGTTGGGGACGCGGCTGGCGGGTGGCTGCCCTTGAGCGCGGTGTGTCCGCGGTGGTGATTGTAGGTGTGCAGCCAGCCGGGGTATGCCGCGCGTCGCGCGGCCTCGCTCCGGTAGGGCTTCGCGTAGGCCCACTCGTCGAGGAGGGTGCGGTTGAACCGTTCGACCTTCCCGTTCGTCTGGGGCCGGTAGGGACGGGTCCGCTTGTGTGAAATCCCTTGTGCCGCAAGAGAGTCGCGCCAGAAATGGGATCTGTAGCAGGAGCCGTTGTCGGTCAGGACGCGTTCGACGGTGATCCCGGCCTGGACGAAGAAGGCGTGCGCGCGCTGCCAGAAGGCGACGGCGGTCTCCTTCTTCTCGTCGGTCAGGATCTCGCTGTAGGCGAGGCGGGAGTGGTCGTCGACGGCGTTGTGGAGGTAGCTGTATCCGATGCCGGAACGGGTCCTGCGGCCTGCCCGGCGTCCGAGGCTCTTGTGGCCGCCGCCGTCGGGGATGTTGCCGAGCTTTTTGATGTCGACGTGCACGAGCTCGCCGGGGCGTTCGCGTTCGTAGCGGCGTATGACGCGGCCGGTGGCACGGTCCAGGTGGGTGAGGCGGGCCAGGCGGTAGCGGGTCAGGACCCGGTGGACGGTCGCGGGGTTCAGCCCGAGGAGGTAGGCGATGCGGGCCGGTCCCCAGCGGCGCAGGACGCGGACCTTGATGATCCGCCGCTCGGTGCGGGTCGGTGTCCGGCGCGGGCTCGTGTGCGGGCGTGAGGACCGGTCGGCCATGCCCGCCTCGCCCAGCTCGCGGTAGCGGCCGGCCCACCGCTGAGCCGTGGTCGGTGAGACCTGGAAGCGTTCGGCGGCCCGGCGCAGCGGCCAGCCCGCCTCGACGACGCAGCGGGCCAGACGCAGCCGTCCGGTCTCGGTCAGGGGTGCATTACGGTGGGGCACGAGGGCCTTCCGGGTTCGGTGTAGACGTCGCAATCCACACCGAACCCGGAAGGCCCTCACCTGTTCAAGATCCCCCAGCCGAGATCTCGCTCACCTGTCCACAACCTCCCGGGACAGAACAGCTAGGGCGCGTATTGACTCTTGATCAATGTGTGGTCCGTGTGAGGTCTTTGATCCAGATCATCGAGGCGCGCAGGTGGAGGCCGGCGAGGTAGCTTCCCGGGGTCTTGTCGTACCAGGTGGCGATGCCGCGCCAGGCTTTCAGCTTGTTGATCAGGCGCTCGACCGTGTTTCTCTCCTTGTAGAGGTCGACGTCGTGGCCGACCGGACGGCCGCCTCTGGAACCCTTCTTCTTCCGGTTGGCGGCCTGGTCCTTCTTCTCCGGGATGACTGCCTTGATGCCGCGTCTGCGCAGGTGGGCGCGGTTGCCGCGGGACGAGTAGGTCTTGTCACCGGCGACCGCGTCCGGCCGGGTGCGGGGGCGGCCGCGGAGCCGCGGACCCGTATCTTCCCCAGCACGGGGATGAACTGGGGGCTGTCCGCGGCCTGTCCCGCGGACAGCACGAAGGCCAGCGGGCGGCATTTGCGGTCTGCGGCGAGGTGGACTTTGCTGGTCTGCCCGCCCCTGGAGCGTCCCAGCAGAGCGGCCTTCAGCCGGAGTTTTCGCCGGTGCCGGACGGCTCGTCGTTGTTTTTGTTCGGGATCGTTTTCGGCGTCGTGCCCGTTTGGTTCATCGGCGCCGCCCCCTTTGACCTGGCCTTCTCCTCCTCGGCGGCAGCCTTCTCAAGGGCGGTGAGGACGCCCTGGTCCAGGTGCATCCCGGCGGCGTCGTGGTGGGCCCGCGCGGTGGTGGAGTCGACACCGACCAGGGACAGGTCCACCTCGCCCCGCTTCGCGGCCTCCGTGATCAGCCCCTCCAGCAGGGCCTCGAAGACTCCCGCATCACGCCACTGGCGGAAGCGGTTGTGGACGGTCGACCAGGCACCGAACTCTCGCGGCATCTCCCGCCACTGCCCGCCCGTCTTGAACCGCCAGATCACACCCTCGAACTGCTGCCGCAGCCGCTCGGGGTACGGACCGTACTCGCCGATCGGCAGGTACGGCCCGATGAACTCCCGCTCGGCATCGGTCAGTTGCACTCGCGTCACTCAAGACGGTCTACCGGTCCAGGCCCCACCGCGAGGGCGAATCCCGCAGATTGATCACGACTCGATACGCACCGCAAGGGTCTGGTGACCATGGATTGCCAGCGCTGAACCGTGCGGTGGTGACTGAGGGGATGGTGTCGACAACCGGAAGCACCCGGACGATCAGCTTCTCAGCGTCGAGAAACTGGACGTCATTCGACGAGATCCGCTTCGGCCGCGTGACCTTTGGTGAGGCGTGTTTCGTTGGGGACCATGGAGTCAGGGGCGACGGCGATGTAGGACTCGGCTACGAAGGCTTGGTGGTCGGCTGTCAGGGACGCCAGTGGGTACTGGCGTTTCAACTCACTCGGCCCCTCATCGAGCGCGTGGGCGAGGCCATCGGCGTATTCGTTGATGCGCTGAAGGAAGCGGAGTCTGGTGCCTTTACGGTTGCTGGGGGTCTGCAACTGTCCGATGGCAGAGACCAGGGCCTTGGTACTTCTCTGCGCTTTGCGGAGTGCCTCCACCGATGGGCTGTGCAGGTGGTCGCCCTGCGTCACGCGAGCCCACACGAGCGCGGTTGCCGCAGCCCGGGTCAAGGAGGACTCCGCGTTGGCAAGGCGGACCAGGCTTACGGTGAGTGAAGCAAGGTCCTCGACAGGGATCTGCCAGGTACTCAGCGTTCGACGACGGGCTGCGAAATCCACGTGCAGTGGGGCAGCGTCCAATTCCTGTGCGACGGTCTCGACCGCCGTGTCGAGCAGCGGCCATAGGCCACCGGGCAGCAGGCTTCGCTTGAGCACGGTCAGGCTACGTTGGGCGGTGACACGTGGTATTCCAAGGATCACGGCGCATTGTGGCCAGGTTCCGCCGCCGGCCATTTCGACGAGCTTGAGGGAAACGACTCGGCGTAGATGGCGTGGCTTCCAGATATCGCCAGGGGCCCACAGGGACGTCAGATTGCCGAAGTGCGCACCGATCCAGGTCTCCGGTACTAGAGCGGAGATGTGCTCGATCCCGAAATGGCAGTGACGTGAAGGAACGTGTTGTCTTGCGTGGTGATGGCCGCCAGCACGGTTGAAGCCAAGGGACCGCTGGGCCAGAGCCCTCGACAGGCTTGGGGAGACGTCCATGCGTCGGAAGGTGGCACCGGTGTTCGCCTCGTTACGCGTGAATGCGGCGGTCGCGAGCGGCTGGATCCGCTCGCGAAGGGCCGGACCGTCCTGGCCGCGGTCGCCGAGCAGGGTGTCAGCAGCCAGCAGCAGCGCTCCGCACTCGGCCGGGCCTTGAGGAGCGGCCCATGCATCACGGACGCGCCTGCCCGGGCTGCGGTTTTCGCGGAGGGCGGTCCAGGTGGCAACGTGGCGGGCAATCAGGTCGGCGACGGTGCTGGAGGGAGCGAAGCGTGCACTGTCAGGCCAGCTGAGCCGGACGAGTTGAGCGGCGGCGATCAGGTCGGGAAAGAAGTGCTGCTCTGGGTTTGAGTAGTTGTCGCTGGTCGCGGGCGAGTGTTTGGTGGGCGTCAGATGCCGATCGATGCGTCGTTGCAGGGCAAGCATCATGACAAGGTCGCTGTCCGGTTGCTCAGCTACACAAGCCGTCTGGTCGAGTCGCGCCGCGCACAGCGGTGTTCGGACACTGGCACCGACAGGGCCGGACGCGAGGTGATGGCGGCACTGTGCAGGGTGTAGTCCAGCGATCGTGCGCTGTGTGATGAGCCCTTGCCGCTCGGTGTTCGAGGGCCGGTTCGGATGACCTCCACACTGCGGACATCCGTGTTCCAGGAGGCGGCTGTGGGTGGTGCATGCGAAGGAGACCGGGATGTGCCAGCGCAGTCTCCACGGGCCGCCATACACGTTCTGGATACTGCTCCCGTCCCCGGCCAGGCAGTTGGGGCAGTAGCGGCTGGACAGGCTGAAGGCCCAGGTCCGTCGGGCGGAGGCCATGTTGCGACTGCCCCCCAGACGCAGGGTGGCCAGCGGCGCATAGGAGGCGGCCATGGCCGACAGTGTGAGAGCGTCGGCTTCGCCCCCGCGCAGCGATGCAGCTGCATCGAGCGCCTCGGCGGACTCCGCAGGCAAGGTGATCAGGTACTCGGCGGGCAGTCGGTGTTGGTGACGGCTCAATCCGCACAGCGCGGCAATCCTGGCCGGCGAGCGATCCAGTCGGTAGGCCAGTCGCAAGAGCAGGCCTGGCAGGGATTCTTCCGGCAGCGGGGCGAGACTGCGGGCCAGTGGACGTGTCGTCAATGGACTGGACCCGGCTGTCGTACGCCGGTGGGGGTGGTCCAGTTCGGCACTTCGATTCGTAGGTCAGTTCCTTCGTCGCAGGCTCGGGCGAGTCGTGCAGCGTAGGCTGCCAACCGACGGCTCAGAGTCGCGTAGGACGGCCTGCGCTGAGTCCTGGTTGCGAATAGCGCTGCCTCTTCGGTCAGTCGACGGGGAGAGTGCGAAGCGGAGCGGCGATGGGTCACCGTCGGACTGTGAAGGTAGCTGGCCTGGTTGACCATGCACCAGATGACTGCCTCTCCGACTCGAGGGTCCCCCGTGGCCTGACGCTGCTCAAGTCCGGGTATCCCCTCGCACAGTGCCTTCCAATCTGTGAGCGAAAGGCACCAGTTGGCCGTTGAACGGCGGCGGTGGGCGTAGTCGACGCGACGTTCCTGTCCATGCAATTGACGTGCGACCAGATCGACCATGTCCTCAAATACTGGCCAGAGGCCAGGAGTTGTCAGCTGCTTGCCCAGAACATTCATCGTCCGGCGGGCGCTATTCTGAGGGATCCCCAGAGTCTCCGCGCATGCCGGCCATTTCTGATCACAAACCAACTCGGCGAGCCTCAATGAGCCTGCCCAACGCAGATGGCGCTCCAAGAGCGTGGTCATCTTCGGCAGACGGTGCATGAGAGGCTGGAAGTGCGCGTCGAACCATTCCCTTGGGAGGAGGGGAGGGATTTCGGCAGTGCGGAAACGGTAGAAATTCGGGGCGACACGCAATGTGGAGCGTGTCTGGAATCCGTAGACGCGCCGTGCGGTGGCGCGCAGCAATGTGGCCGAAGCATCGCTGTCCTTGAAGAGCTTGGTGCCGCTGGAGGTCGACCGACGGTACACCTCGCGAGCGAGCGGCTCGATTCGCTCGCGAAGAGGGACAAGATCCCGATCGCCGAGTGTAGTCGCGGCTGCGAGCAGTAGGGCGGAGGTTTCGGCCGTACCACGGGGTGCGCTGCGCCGCACCTGAAGTCCGGGTTGGGATGGGTTGTATAGATAGGGCGTGGCGTATCCGTCCACGAGGTCTGCCAGTGAGGTAGACGGCAGGATCGAGGCGCCCATCGGCCAACTCAGCGTGATCAGACGTGCGGTCGTGATCAGGTCGGGAAAGTAGGTGTGCGGTGGTTGCTCGTCAGCCGTACGGCGTAGATGAGTTGGATCCAGCCGTAGGTTCAGGTTGCGTTGGAGATCAAGGATGTGCTGCATGTCCAGTGGCGACAGCGCGGCAGTAGCGTCCCTCGGGGTGTCCAGTCGTGCGCCGCATGGCATGGCGCGAGCCCGCGGCTTGGGTGGTGGTCCGGGAGCCCGGTTACGGCACTGGCTCGGGTGCAGGCCGGAGACGTGGGGAATTTGGACGAGGGTATATCGCGCGATGACGCGTCCGCTGAGCGGCTGGGTGCATTGGGGGCAGGTGTTTTCGAGGAGGCACAAATGCTGCGTGCAGGCGAATGTGACGGGTAGGTGCCAGCGCAGTTGCCAGGCACCGCCGAAGAATTGCTGCACGGGGCTGCTGTCCCCTCGCAGACAGTGGGGACAGTAACGGCTGTCGGGGTTTGTGGCCCAGTTGATGTGGGATTTGGGCCCGATGGCTGTCTTGCTGGCGCGAAGCTTGGCGAGCGGTAGGTAGGTTGTGGTGAAATCCTGCAAAGTCAGGGCCTGAACCTCGGACATGGTCAGGTGCGCGGCGCTGGCCAGTTGTTCGGCGGCTTCCGGGCTCAGTCCGCGAAGTTGATCCTGTGGAATGCTGTCGCTGCGACAGGTCAGACCACACAGGGTTGCCAGGCGGTGAGGAGTGGATCCTATTCGATAGGAAAGGCGTAGCAGGAAGCCGGCCAAGGATTCGCCGGGCAGCGGATCGAGGCTGCGCGCGAGCGGACGAAGAGTCGGTTGGATCATCCAGCGGACTCCGCTGCCGGTCCCGAGTCGTCGAAAACGGTGTTCCTGCCCTTTGGCTTCTTCCTCGGCCGAGACTCGACCGGCGGGATAAGCGGCTGTTCACCGGAATCGGCGTCCAGGTCAGGCAGATCGGTCGGGAGAACGGCACAGCGGTTCAACAGTTCTTTCGTCAGTTGCTCACTGTCGCCCTCGATCGCGACTCGGCAGCCGCGCTGCACCAGTTTCTCCAGGAGTCCGACCACTCCATTCGTGCGCTGGAACAGATACTCCGGCATGGATCCGGATGTGAGCATGCCCTCAGTGTCGTGCAGGAGCCGCAGACTCTTCTCGAGGTCCGCCAGATGGTCGACCCAGGCATTGATCTGCCCGGGAGTGTCGTAGCTGAATGGCTGCAGATTGACCATTTCGAAGCGCCGCTCATGCTGGGTCGCAGCATCCGGATTTGGGCTGCGCCCGCGGTCTTTGACCGGAGGGATGACCCACTGCTTGGCAACCGGATCGAACTGGCCGCGGCGCAGTAGCCCGGAAGTGGGGATACCGACACCCACCAGAATGAGGGTGACGGACATGCTCATCACTTCCAAAAGAAGATCCAAGACGTCCTGATCGCTTTCGCGATGTAGTTTGAGTCGGGTGATGTCGTCGATCACGAGTGCCTTGGTGGCGTGCGCGGCAATGGCTGCGTTCACCGTTCGGATCAGGTCTTCCTGGCGCATGTTCTTGTAGTCCTCGCCATAGAAGTCGAGGATGCGCTGGCAGGTGGAGACGGGGGTCGCCTTGACAGGGCAGCGCACATACGCGACGGGAGCAAGTAGATCCCTGGTGCCGGCCATGGCCTCCGGATTCATGTACTCGTTCACCTCCAGCCATGCTTCCTCGAAGGCCGCGATCGCCGCGCAGACCGTCTCGGTCTTACCCTGGGCTCCACCGCCATTGACCATGACCCCGGTCCGTATCCCCGCTTTGTGGCTGTAGGCGCCATCCTCGATTCGTGCTTTCACCAGCCACCCCACCGCGTCGCTCATCGGGGTGGACTGAACGGGCAGGCTGCTGTGGGTAGCCAGGCGGTGCAGGTCGTGAATTCGGCGTCGGCGGGGCGTGAGTTGCAGGTACTGATCCATGCTCAGTACGGGTGCCGGCACGAAGAGCTCGCGGGTACGGACCCACCGCTGCCAGCCCTCTACCCGGGTTCGGTCGATAGGCGGCCCGGGCAGGAAGGAAGCGACCGGGCGGGTGGGCGGCTTGTTGGTTTCGCTCACGGCTGGTCTCCAGGCTCCGTGGCGGATTCGTTCTCATCGTCGAGCAGATCCATCAGACTGAGTCCTCGCAACCGTTGGCCGAGGGTGGAAGCCACGGTCGGTTTCACAGGGACTGCCTCCCGTCGACGTCGGCGCTCTCCGTCGATGGCAGCCTGGCCCTGTTCAGCCCGCGCACGCCATCGCAGGGCGACGACATTGTCGACCTCACCGCCCTGGCGGGGTGCGAAGGGTGCCACCTCATCGGCGCAGTCAGCGGCAGGAGATGGCTTTGGTCGGTCGGTTGCCGCTGCTGTGGCTTGGGCCTCTTCGCGGGCGTGCTCGGTTCGCTGAGCCTTGGTCATACGGGTGGGCCATTGGTCTACGGGGACATTGCCCCCGATCAAGTCCAGCAATAGGGGTAGCAGATCTTTATCGGACTTCGGTTTCAGCCCCTGATTGCGTAGCTCGCGCATTACCTGTCGTACACGGGCGTCGCTGAACGCGGGCATTCGGCCCTCGTCCGGAAGACCCACCCAACGCAACTGATGCCATTCATGGGTGAGTGGATTTTGAAAGAAAGCGAAACACGGATCACGTGGATCCCGGTGGAACACGTACTTGTTCTTCGCCGCCCCGCCTCGGCCCGACGGACGGAAACGCCACTCGTCCAGTGCCTCCCCGTCGTACCAGAGATTTCTGATTTTCACGCCGCGTCGGCCGTGAATCATCACCCGATGAGTAGGAAGCAGTTGGTAGTACAACTCCGCCGGCGGGATCTGCAGTGCAAAGCCACCCTGGGCCATGGATGCCGCGAACAGGGTGTTCGGACTGTGATCACCCGCAGGATCCCAACTGGGTGCGTAGGAACCGAATCTACGGTTCTGCCAGATCCTGACAACCCAGGTGGCAATCAGGTGCTCCATCTCCGCCACGGTGATGCATGCGTCGCCTTCCGGATCGATGCCGCGATCCGAACTGTCGACGCCCTGGTAGCCCGGAAGAATCCGGAACAGCAGGGACTGGATCGCGCCGAAGGCCCGCTCCACCGCCTGCTTGTCGGTCGGCCGCAGGACCCGACTCGGCCGGATCGTCGCGCCGATCACCCGCTGAACCTCGATCAGATGGTGATTTTTGTACACCGAGCCATGGTCGGTGGTTACGGTCTCCGGGGCGAAGAACGGCAGACCGGCGACCTTGCCATCAGTGAATTCCGCGATCACGCTGCCGGGGACCCCGGGGTAGGCCCACTCCATCTCCTCGCCCCAGTCCGGTCGCATGGGCAGCGGCATCATGACGTCCCGCAAGATCATGGCGACGTCTACCGAGGTGTCCGAGACCAACGTGAGCCGGAAAGCGACGATCGAATGCGTGTATACGTCCAGAGCCAGCGTCAGATGCACCGACACCGGGTCGCCAAAGACCTGCTCACGGACTTTGACCGGGAGCACCGTCGTGTCGAGAGCCACCACCTGGCCGGGTCGGCTGACCACCACGTGCCGACCGGTCGCCACCGCTTGAGCCCGTGCAGCTGAAACGGCATAGCGCTGACGGGCTCCGGTTGATCCGAACCACTCCTTCCATACGACCCGGAGGGTTTCGTAGCTGGGAACTGGCTCGTCCTTGCCGAACTCCTCGCGTACGTACTGATGGATCAGCCGTTCACGGTCTTTTGCTGTCAGCTTGGAGCGGTGCAGGGTCTCGTGGCGTACAGCAAAGATCGCCTCACGCACCGCTGCTGAGATCTGACGGCCGGTTGCTTCTCGCAGCCACCGGTCGTCTGCACACCCCACCGGCCCGAAGCGGCGGCGGTCCAGATCCCAGCGGATCAGAGTGCGGTAGCTGATCTTGTCCAAGCAGTGGGCGGCGGCCAGATCAGGGTTGCGTACAGTGTCCTGCCGCAGCTCCCACACCTTGGCATGACGGCGCTCGGTCAGCGTGGTGGAGTTCGGGTCGTATTGCGGCTTCGGCTCTCCGGGGAGCGCGTTCAGGGGATCGCCACTGCGAAATCCGGTCTCCACCTCCCGCAAGTGGTCCACTCGCAACATCATGAGGGGCCGCTTGCTCGGCGGCAGATCGAGAACGCCCTTTGGCTGTCGCCCCCGACTGGCGGCCGGCAGGTCCTTCCTCGTTCGCGTCGACGGCCGGATGTTCGGATGGTGCATCAACTGCCGTACCGACGTCTTCCATGCCTCATGCTCGGGCCGGACCAGCACTACTTTTCCGACTTGGGGCTGAAACGCCTCTACCGTCCACGGCACGCCGTTCACGATGAACTCGTTTCCCGGCGAGAGGTCCCAGGCAACTGCAGCGGTCACTGTGACCAACTCCCGGTCGCCGGGCGGCGAGAAGGGGCCAGTCGGATGGTGCTCGAGTCAGTCAGAGGGCCAGAGATCTGCAGGCCCAATCGACGGTGCCACAGCAGATGGATTGCATGGGCCCGGGCAATGGCCTCTAGGCTGCAGCGTCCCACCAGGGTTCCGAATGCCTGTGGGCCGTCTTCTGCCGCAAGAAGCAGCTGCTCCTGTTGCCGCAATGGATCGGTCAGGTGCCTTCGTCCGGCCGAGAAGGTGTCGATCAGGCTCACTACATGGTCGTGCCAACCAGCAACCACCGCATAGTTCCACCCGGCAACTAGGGCGACCTCGGCCGCAGCGGCGAACTTGACCTCGTCCTCAGGCTCGATCCGTGCTGAAGGCCGCACGTCGATGAGCCACGGCGTGTCGTCGGTCAGCAGAAGATAGTCCGGGGTGTGCTGGACGCTCCCGTTGGCGCTGTGGAAGCGCAGACGGAACGGCTGAGCAAGAGCCTCCAGCAGAGATCCTGAGAAGTCCGCTGCCAGAAGGAGGAGTTCCTCCTCGAAGCTCTCGAAGCCATGGTGACGGTCGGTACTGACCAGGTATCCAAGACCGGGGCGATGCCACTGATCGGTACGCCAACTGAAGCGGCGCACAGGAACACTCGAGAGCACGTCGACTTGGTCCAGGTCCCGAACGGCACAGTCGACCAACGTCCGCCCGAAGCGCCACGACGTAGTCCAACGGGCGGTCCAGCCCGGCGGCATGACCAGTTGACTGATGGCATCAGCTGAGACGGCATGCATTCGGGCGAGATCGTGCAATGTCGAGGTGTCCGACCAGGGGACAGTAGCGCTCGATGCGCCAACTAGCGCGTGATCGAGCAGCGGGGACTGGGGAGCCACGTCTCTGCCTTACATGCCGAGAGTGCGATGGAAAATACGAAGATCATCTTAAGGGTCTTCGGATCTCCGTCGTGCCCATCGCGCCGGCTGCCAGTAGGGGCAATACGGCATCCGTGTTGGAGGGCCTCAGGGAGACGGTCCGACGTGCTGTGTCCCTTTGATCGATCCGGCGAAAGGTGACTGTACAACTGGGTGCGCCCAGGCCGGAGATGCGGCGCCTTGCCGTAGTGATCTGAGCGGGGCAGAGCGGCAGTTTCCGTGATGCGCTACAGCAGCAGCGTCGTTGACGACAAGGGGACCGCGGACCCGCCTTTGAGGGAATGATCCAGCGGCGCTCTGGGGAGGATCCGGGGTGACGTCGTGGTTGGGGATGTGCCGATGCAGGCAGCCGAAGATGGAGGGGGCCTTCTTGCGGCACAGGGTAGGAAGATCTGTGAATCTGTACCGATGTGCCAAGAAGCCTCGGTAGAAAGCTCCCCACACTGCTGAAGCTGGTTGGCAAAAGTGCAGGTCAAAGCGATGCTCCGGAGACACCTAGCGGCTGTGGTCACACGGACTGTGCCGAGGCTTTTCAGTTGGCACAAAAGCGGGATAGTTGGCACCGTACCGAGGGCGCGGACCGAAGGGTAGCGAGCTTGGCTTGCAGACTGTCTGAGGCGGACGACCTGCTGCTTTCTCAAGGCTGGTGAGGCTCGGGCATGCTGCGCGTTCGTGTCCCTCACTCGATGATCGTGCGTACGGAGATGTGGAGGGGAGGATTCTGGTCGCAGGGAGTCCCGAGCCGTGTCGAGTCTCAGGCGTCCGTGCCAGCAGAGCTGCTCGCTGCTTCGTCCCTCAGTATGAGGTTTGTGATCCTCACGCTGAGGTCAGCCCGAGCAGGGTGTCGTCGATGCGGACCTGGAGGCTGGCCTCACGGTCGCAGGCGCTCGCCAGATGCGCCGCGTAGACGTCGAGACGTCTACGAAGATGGAGCCTGGCACCGCACAAGTCGTCTCCCTGGAGAACGGAGAGTTTCCTGGTGAGCGAGGTGACATCACCGCCGTTCCGTTCGGATTCACGGACGACGGGGCTGTGGGCAGGTTCGCCCTGAGTGACTCTGCTCCATACGAGGGCAGTTCCAATCCCAGGGTCGCCCCGCTCGTGAAGTCTGCGGAGGCGGGGGATGCCGGCGGTCAGGAGGTACCACTCTTCACTCGCCATGCGCCACTCGGCCAGGCGCTGGCGGCGGTTTGCGTAGTTGATCCGGTCCTCGGTGACGTCGAGGTGATCTGCGATCTCGTCGACTCGTCGGTCGAACTCAGGCCACAGCTTCCGAGTGGCAGGCGATCAGCGTGGCGTCGAGGTCCAGAACCAGGCCGGGAAGTTCTCGTCCGCCGGCCCGAGCGGCAGGTATGCCCTCGCCCCTGTCGGCGGCCTGCCTCCAGGCGACTTCCCGGGCCGTGGCGCGGGCCGCTCGCAGCGAAGTGAGTGCAGCCTCGTCGGTGTCGGCGAGCAACCGCCAGGCCGTAGGAGTGGAGGCGACCGGGCCGAACACCTCGCCTTGGTCCCGCAGCACGGCCAGATCCGCGATCGCCTCACCACCGTCGGCGAGCATCACCGCGAGATCGGTGGCGACCCGGCCCGGATCATGCCCGGTCCCGCGCGGCCGAAGCGGCCTGAGCGCGGCGGAGTACGCGGCGGTCAGCCCGGTGGCATCAGCAAGTTCTGCCAGCAGCCGTGCCCCGGCATGCCCGGCCACCCCCGAACCATCGGCACTGACATGAACCTTGGGACGCAACCCGATAACCTGCACGTAGAAAGTGCCCTCCGCCTGAACCGACAGAACCCCTCAGCAAGGTTCATCGTCCCAGGTCAGGAAGGCACTTTCGCGTTTCCGCCCCAAAGTCAGCCGTACCCAAGTGAAACGGCGAGGCTGAACGGTCTATGGCCTTCTGGTCACCGCTGTGGTCACGGTTCGTTGTACGGCGGGCTCCACGACGGCCACATCGACGTCGTCCGGCTCCGGCGGACTCAGGTCGGGCTGCTGTTGTCCGGGGGCGGCGGACGGTCGGCTGGTCCTGACGAGCGATGTCTCGTCGTGGCTGCGGCCGGACGCGGGACCCCTTCCTGGACCGCTGATGCCGAACTGGCTTGTCTGCGTGCAGGAGTGGGCTCCTCCTGGCAGGAGGAGCCCACTTCGGGGGATGTGTGAGGGGTTATTCCGTGCGCAGGCCTTCCGGGCGCATCATCCGCAGCAGCGGCGGCAGGCTCAGCAGCGTGACCACGCCGACCACGACCGCGCCCACGCCGGTCATGGTCAGGACGCTTGCCCAGTCCATGACCACCGGTGTACGGGTCATCTTCAGCAGCACCGAGCCGAGGGTGATACCCACCGTTGTGGCCAGTACGAGGCCGAGTCCGACCGGGAGGGCCGTCTGCCACAGCACCGACAGGCTCAGCGTGCGGCGCCGGGTGCCGAAGGCGACCAGCGCGGAGAGCAGCTTCCTGCGCTCGCGCAGCTGCTCCAGCTGGGAGACCAGCAGACTCGCGCCGATCAGTGCCAGCACGAAGACGGAGCCGACGAACAGACCTGTGCGGATGGAGGCGTACTTGTCGTTCTCCTGGGTCGCCGACCAGCTGTAGGTGCGTGCCAGGGGGTCGATCCGGGCGACGACGTTGCGTATGTACTCCCGTGAGCCCGGCACCGACGGGTCCAGACGCAGGTAGACCCCGTCCGAGAACAACGCGGGCGCGGCCTTGGCGGGCAGGGCGGCGGAGGTGACCAGCAGACCGTTGGCGTCCTGCAGTGAGTCCTTGCGTGCGTCCACCACCCGCACGTTCGCCGGAACGGTCCAGGGCACCTCGATGCCGCGTTCGGTGGCGTCGTCGTACGACGGGTCGATGTAGAGCTGCTGACCGGGCTTCACCACGGCGATTTCGTCGGCGTTGCTGGGGGAGGTGTTGTGGCTCCTCGTTCGCGTGATGAACACGTCTCCGTCCTTGCAGGAGGGAAGCGTGGCGAGTTCGCGCAGGGCAGTGCAGTTACCCACGGTCAGGCCGTTGCTGTTCTTCGGGTCGCGACGCGCGTCCCCGTACTGCGAGATGGCCAGGGCCACTGCGGCCCGTACCCCCTTGGTGCCGGTGAATTCGCGCTCGACACCGGACAGCGGCTTGCGGTCGCTGAAGTCGACCTGCATCTGGACCCGGCCGGGGTCCTTGCCGGTGGCCTTGGTGTACTGGCTCTGCGTTCCCGTGAACAGCATCTGCAGGGCGATGGCTCCGGCCACGGCGACGGCGATGCCGTTGACCATGCGTGCGGCGGTTCCGCTGCTCAGCTGCAGCCGCCGTACCGCGAGCTGCCAGGACAGCGCGCCCTTGCCGAGGCGGACGACGACCGCCTCCACGACCCAGGGGAGCAGCGCGGTGATGCCGATCAGCAGCAGCAGCACGCCGCCGATGACGAGGTACTGGTTGAAGTCGCCGTTCTTGCGGCCCTTGCCGATCATCGGGTAGAGCATCGTGAGGCCGGCCAACGGTGGCAGCAGCCGCCACCACAGCCGGCGGCGGCGCTGCTTGGCCGCGCGCACGACGCCGAGCGGTTCCACCACCACGCCGCGCATCGCGAGCAGCGTGACGAGTACGGCGGCGACCGGGATCGCCACCGCGACCAGCGCGGCGAGCACCGGGGAGGGATCGAGGTAGCTGGGCCAGACGCTCACGCCCAGCACCTCGGTGGAGCCCAGCGTCTGACGGCTGAGGAGGAAGAAGCCGGTGCCGATGACCAGGCCGAGCAGGGCTCCGGCGAGTGCTTCGCCCGCCGCGATCCGCCGGGTCATGTGGCTGTCCGAGCCGACCAGGCGCAGCGCGGCCAGCCGGCGGTCGCGGCGCTCGCCGCCGAAGCGGACGGCGGCGGCGATGAACACGGCCACGGGGGTCAGCAGCACCACGAACACGACCAGGATCATGAGCAGCAGCACCGGGTCGGTCTGCTCTGGTGTCGCGTCCGGGCTGTCCGGGTTGCCGTACTCGGTCAGCCGGTGCACCGGGGAGATGTCCGTGAGTTTCAGCCCCGAGGAGCTCGCGTAGTAGGCCAGTTCGTGGGAGCCGATGAGTCCGCTCTCGCCGATCATGCCGGTGATCTTGTAGGGCAGCCGCTCCCGCAGCAGCTTGGCGCCGTCCGAGGCGAGCAGGTCCTTGAGCGCAGGGGAGACCACCATCTCGCCTTTGCCCGGGAAGCCGGCGACTCCCGGGGGCAGCGGCGCCCGCTTGCCCTCGGGCTCGACGAGCCGGCCGCGGACGTCGTCGTCGTGCCAGGTGGTGTCGGTGTCGGCGATCAGGAAGGTGTTGTCGGCCTTCGGCGGGGCCTTGTCGGAGTACGTGTTGTCGAAGCGGGCGTCCTCCACCTTGTGGCGGGTGGCGAACACGCTGGGCAGGGCGGTGCACAGCAGGAGCAGTGCCACGCCGAGGCCGACGCCGACGGCGGTGAGCGTCATCCGAACCCAGCCCTCGCGTCCGCCGGTGACGGCGAAGCGGGCCCCCATGGCCAGGTCTCTGGCCCACTGGCGAGGACTCATACGGCGCGCTCCATGTTGCGGGACTTGCCGTCGCGGACGACGACCTCGCGGTCGGAGTAGGCGGCCACGCGTGTCTCGTGGGTGACGAGGACGACGGCGGCGTTGGTCGCGCGGGCCGCTTCGGTCAGCAGTTCCATCACGCGTTCGCCGTTGAAGGAGTCGAGCGCGCCGGTGGGTTCGTCGGCGAACAGCAGGCGCGGTCCGGTGACCAGCGCGCGGGCCACGGCAACGCGCTGGCCCTGGCCGCCGGAGACCTCGCCGGGACGCTTGGCCTTGAGGTCGTCGACCTCCAGGCGCTCCATCCAGCCGAGCGCGGTCCGCTCGGCGTCCTTGCGGGAGGACCCGTTCAGCCGCAGCGGCAGGGCGACGTTCTCCACACAGGTCAGCTCGGGCACCAGCTGACCGAACTGGAACACGAACCCGAACTCGGAGCGGCGCAGCGCGCTGCGCTGGGCATCGCTCATCTTCGTCATTTCACGCCCGTTGTAGGTGATCGACCCGGAGTCGGGCGGCACGATCCCCGCGAGGCAGTGCAGCAGCGTGGACTTGCCGGACCCGGAGGGGCCCATGATGGCGACGACCTCACCGGGGTGTATGGAGAACTCGGCGCCGTCCAGCGCGCGGGTAGGGCCGTACGCCTTGCGCAGGTCGTGCGCGGTGAGCAGGGAACCGGGGGGAGAAGTCGTCATCGGGTCACAGCCTCACGGAGTTTGTCGAGTCGGGCGGCGGTCAGCTCCAGCCAGCGCAGGTCGGCTTCCAGGTGGAACAGGGCGTGGTCGCAGATCAACTGATCCGCCAGGTCGCCCTTGCGCTTGCGGTCGGTGAGGATCCGCATGCTGCGCAGATGCTCGGAGCGCTGGGTGTCGAGGATCTCGGCGGTGTCGCGCCGGGTGAGCAGGGCGAGGACGACCTTGGTGTAGAGGGCCGACTGGAGGTACGGATCCGGCTTCTCCGGGGTCGCGAGCCACCTCTGTACGTCGGTGATGCCGGCGTCGGTGATCGCGTAGCGCTTGCGCTCGGGACCGCCGCCCGCCTCGATCCCGTCGACCTCGACGAGACCGTTCTTCAGCAGCCGGGACATCGTCGAGTAGACCTGGCCGTAGTGCAGCGGCCGGTCGTGACCGAACTTCTCGTCGAAGGCCCGCTTGAGGTCGTAGCCGTGGCGCGGGCCGGACTCCAGGAGCCCTAAAAGGGTGTGACCGATGGACATGACCCGCACTATACATGCCGTGTATACACGGCATGTATACACCGAGTGTGCAGGTCGTGGCGAGGCGTACGACAGTGCCGGTGAGGGAGCCGGGAATTCCGATCGTCACGGTTAGGAAATAGGCAGTTGCGACCGCTCCCAGGTGGTGTGGCCGAGGTTCATGGGCCCGAGGCGTGACAGGCACTGCACGTTCGCGACGAAGGACCCGGTGAACAGCCTCTGTGCCGACGTCTCGCCGTACTTCTCGATGTGGTCGAAGACGACCTGGTGGTCGCGGGCTGCGCGGGTGCGCCAGTCCAGGACCTGCTCACGGGTCAGGTCCTCGAGGACCAGGTCCCGGTCGACGACGTCGGCCTCCGGCCGCGGTGTGGGGCGCGGAGTGGGCAACGCAACCGAGGCCGACGGCGTGGCCGGCTCATCGAGGGCGGTGCGCGGGGCTGTGGCTGCGGCGCGGACACCCAGGGCAACTGCGACGTTTCCCCGCGCGGCGCCCCGACGGGTTCGTCGCCGCCCTGGGTGCACGGACGGTGGAGATACCGGATGCGACCGGCAACAAGATCTGGACGCCCTGCAGAACGTCGTCGCCACCGGACGGGACGGGCTGCTGTTCGTCATCCCGGACCGCACCACGACCCTCAGGGTGAAAGGCCGGGCCTGCGTCTCCACCCGCCCGGAGCTGCTGTCACAGTTGACCGCCGTGGGAAAGCCGCCGGCCCCCGCGCCGGTGCTGGGGATCGAGGAGGTCTACCCGCACTGCCCCAAGCCGCCGCTGCGCAGCCTGGAAGCCGGAGCAGTGGCTGCCGGCCAACGCCCAGCCGACCTCGGCCGAGGTGACGCTGGCCCAACTGCGGATGCCGGAGCTGACGATCGCCGCCATCGAACGGGCGGAGGCGGACTCGCTCAAGTACCGGTACGAGTAACGGGGGACCTGCGAGTGCTGAACCACCTGCCAGCCAAACCTCCAGGCCGGCACGCCTGGCTTTGTCCCTGAGAACCCTCACACCCCTCCACCGAAGGTCCGCGCTCTACCTGGAGGCGGGGCCCGCCGAAGCCGGATCAGGCGCGCAGGGTGACGCCGAAACGGGTCCTCATCCGCCGCAGTTCCCACAGCGAGACGGCGGTCACTGACAGCGGCCCGCCCAGCGTGGAGCAGAACTGGACGATGGGCGGGCCCTCCGGCATGCCGTCGCCGATCAGGCTGAAGGCCGCGAACACCCACACCAGCGTCAGGGTGAGGACGGGCGGCAGCATCGGGTGGACCTGGGCGCTGTTGAAGGCGCTGCGGGCCGAGTACAGCGACGCCATGAAGAAGAAGGGAAGGCCCCACACGATCACGATCAGCGAGGCGACGGCCAGTCCGTACTCCCACCAGCTCTTCCCGTCGTCGGCGTCGACGGTCAGGGCCGTAAGGACGAGGATTCCGCCGATGACGACCAACGTCAGCACGTACCAGCCGACCGCCTTGAGCGGAGCGCGCAACCGGGAGCGCAGATGCGGCCTTAGGTGCGGGGGCGCGTAGTAGATGAATCCGATGATGACCAGGGGCGCGGCGATGATCAGCACGAACGGGGCGACGATGAGTTGGGCGGCACCGCCGTACGCCGCGTCCCCCCAGCGGTTCGGGTCCACGTTGTAGGCGAGGATCAGGGCGATGGTGGCGGCGGCACCGAGCACAGTGCGGGCCAGCTGAACGCGGTCCACGGTCCGGTCCGCGATCCGGCCCTCACCCTCCTGCGTGAACAGCCTGGTGGCAACGCGGTGCGCGGAGCGCAGGATCGCGCCGACGAGCCCGAAGGGAGAGCCGAACGACAGGCAGCCGCGGCGGCGCCGGGCGGCGGGCCTCGTGGGCTGGGGGCCGTAGGGGTACGGAGGCTGGTTCGGGTTCGGGTACGGGCCCGGATTCGGTGGTGGCGGACCGTACGGGCCGCCCTGCGGTGGTCCGTAGGGAGCGCCCCAGCCCCCCTGGCCTCCCGGTCCGTTGCCGCCAGGCTGACCCGGGCCGTTTCCCGGCCCCCATCCCCCCGTAGCCATGCCGCTCCCCGAGGCTGCTATATCGCGTCAAGCCACCTGGGGGAGTTCTTCACGTGGGCTCTTGTCGTTCCGGTCGGAGCGTTCAAGGATCTTGAAGAGCT
>NZ_JBSFZS010000023.1:0-79813 GCF_053600395.1 Streptomyces sp. NPDC005070
GGCCGGGCCCGCGTACACGCCGCGCCGAGGCCGCGGGCCCCCCCGCGCGCCGGGCGCCCGCTCCCACATTACGGGCGGGCCCGGCGACGGGAATTGTCAGACAGGCCCCAGGTCACGAACCACCCGTCAGGTCGGCGCCGAAAGGGAGCACCGGCCGGTCGGGTCCACGTGACGCAGAACACGGTGCGAAAGCCCGGCCCGAGACGTCGATGGCAGCGGCCGGCGCGGTGAGGGGCAGGTGGCGCGACGTGCGGGGCGGCTGTCGACCGGTGGGGTGGATGGGCCGTACTGGCTCGATGCGGGCTCTGTCGCGGGTGGCTGACTGTCCGTACGCTGACAAGTCAGGTAGCTTCAGGCGTGATCGACGGGGGGAACCGTCATGTCCTGGGATGATCAAGGTGCTCGTGACGGCTTCGCCGTGCCGCCGATGCCGACCGCGCCACCGCCCGGTCCGGCTCATCCGTGGCGGGCCGTCGCGGTGGCGTTGCTGAACCTCAGCGGGCTCGGGCTCGGTTATGCCGTCGTACGCCGCTGGGCGCTGATGGCCGTGTGCTGGGTCGCGACGGGGATCCTGCTTCTGGTGGCCCTGCCCGCGGACCCCGACGGAGTCCCCGGAACGGCCGTGGTGGTCTACCTCGTCTTCCTGGTGCTGGCCGCCGCGCACGGCGCGTCCGTGGGCCTGCGGAGCCGGTTGGCACTGCTGCCGAGCGCGTTGATCGCGGCCGTGGTCGGCCTCGTCCTGCTGGCCGTGCCCGCCGGCGGCGTGGTCCTGTACGACGGAGCACGTGACGAGGCGACGGAGCGCATGCTCCTCGACCGGCTCGACCGGGCCGACGAGCTGGTCGCCCGGTCCGGGAAGTCGGACTTCGCGAACGGCGAGGCCGATTATCGCCGCGCCCTGGCCGCCTACAGCGCGCTGAGCGACGACCACCCGGACTCCCGCGCGGCCCGGCGTGTGCCCGACCGGCTCAAGACCTACTACGCCACCGTCGGCGCCCCGTACGCGCGCAAGGACTACTGCGCCGCCGTACAGCCCTTGAAGTACCTCCGCACCCTGCCGGGCACCATGGGCAAGAAGGCACTGGGAGATCTCGCCGACTGGCCCGACGACCGGCTGGCGACGTCCCTCTACGAGTGCGCGGCTGCGTCCCTGAGCGGCGGGGAGGAGGGCTGGACCACGCAGTTCGGCGAGCTTCTGTCGACCTTCCCCAAGTCCGCGCAGTCCGGGAAGGTCGAACCCGCCGTGAAGAGCGCGGTCGACGAAGCGGTCGGCTCGGTGGGCGGCGACGACCCCTGTGCCGCGGTGAAGCAGCTCGACGGCCTCGCCACCCAGGTCCGTGGACTGCCCGGCGACGAGGCCGGTCTGTCCGACGCCCTCGGCCAGGACGCCGACCGGGCCTCGGGGACCGCCCGTACAGGGGCGTACGCCTGCGGCGTGGACCAGTACAAGGACAAGGACTTCAGCGAGGCCGTCACCACCATGAACGACTTCGCCAAGAACAACCCGCACCACAAGAACCGGACGCGCGCCCAGAAGATCGCCATCGCCGCGGAGGTCGCGCAGACCGTGCCCGCGGCCGGCAAGCGTCTGCCGACCACCGCGTCGGGCGGCAGCATCGCCGTCACGGTCAAGAACGACAGCCCCGACGAGATAACGGTCCTGTACACGGGACCTGTGACGGGAAGCTTCAACCTCAAGGCCTGCGGGAGCTGCACCTCGTACTCGCTGGGCAGCACGCTGGGGATCGGCTTCAAGCCGTGCAGCAACAGCGGCAAGCACTACCCGCAGCGGACCATCCGGCTGCCCGTCGGCACCACCTACTTCGTGCACAAGTCCCGCAGCGCCACTGGCAAGTCCCCCGCCTCGGACACCGCCAAACTGTCGCCGGGCTACATCTACACGGAGTGCGCGTACACCACATCGAGCTTCGGCTACTGAGACGACGGCGGGGCGCCCGGGACAGGACCGGGCGCCCTGCCGTCGCCGCAGGCCACACCCCAGGGGACCACCTCACAAGCCCCGTGGCGGCGGTGTGTGGAGCGTGTAACCGGTGGTGATCGAGCCATGTGACAACCGCGTAATGGGGCCTTCGTAGCGTCGGTGGAGAAAGGTACCGATCACACGGAGGACCGCTCGTGACCACGACCACCCAGCAGGTGCGGACGGTCTGCTCGTACTGCGGTGTCGGCTGCGGGATGGTTCTCGACGTCGCGACGGGTCCCGACGGACGGCGTACGGTCCTGAAGGCGTCCGGCGACAAGGCGCACCCCGCCAACTTCGGGCGTCTGTGCACCAAGGGCGCGACGACGGCCGACATGCTCGCCGCCCCCGGACGGCTGACCACGGCCCTCGTACGGACCGAGCGGGGAGCGGAGGCCGCGCCCGCTCCGCTCGACACCGCGATCGCCGAGACGGCCCGTCGGCTCCGGGCGCTGATCGACGAGCACGGCCCGGACGCCTTCGCGTTCTACGTGTCCGGGCAGATGAGCCTGGAGGCGCAGTACCTGGCGAACAAGCTGGCCAAGGGGTTCGTCGGGACCAACCAGATCGAGTCGAACTCCCGGCTGTGCATGGCCAGCGCGGGCACCGGATACAAGCTGTCGCTGGGCGCGGACGGCCCGCCCGGCTCGTACCAGGACTTCGAGCACGCCGACGTCTTCCTCGTGATCGGCTCCAACATGGCCGACTGCCATCCGATCCTGTTCCTGCGGATGATGGAGCGGGTCAAGTCGGGCGGCGCCAAGCTGATCGTCGTCGACCCCCGGCGCACCGCGACCGCCGACAAGGCGCACCTGTTCCTGCCGGTGCGGCCCGGAACGGACCTGGCGCTCCTCAACGGTCTGCTGCACCTGCTGTACGAGAACGGACACACCGACCCCGCGTTCATCGCCGCGCACACCGAGGGGTGGGAGGCGATGCCGGAGTTCCTGGCCGACTACCCGCCCGCCACCGTCGCCGGGATCACGGGCGTGCCCGAGGACGACCTCCGCGAGGCGGCCCGGCTCATCGGCGAGGCCGGGGAGTGGACGAGTTGCTGGACCATGGGCCTCAACCAGTCCACGCACGGCACCTGGAACACCAACGCGCTGGTGAATCTGCACCTCGCGACGGGCGCGATCTGCCGGCCCGGCAGCGGCCCCTTCTCGCTGACCGGCCAGCCCAACGCCATGGGCGGCCGGGAGATGGGGTACATGGGTCCGGGACTGCCCGGCCAGCGGTCGGTCCTGGTCGAGGAGGACCGGGCCTTCGTCGAGGAGCTGTGGGAGCTGGCCCCCGGCACGCTCCGCGAGGACGGGGCCGGCCAGGGCACGGTCGACATGTTCCGGAGGATGGCCGACGGGGACATCAAGGCCTGCTGGATCATCTGCACCAACCCGGTCGCCTCCGTGGCCAACCGCAGGACCGTCATCGAGGGTCTGGAGCGGGCGGAGTTCGTCGTCGCCCAGGACGTCTTCGCCGAGACGGAGACCAACGCTTACGCGGACGTCGTCCTGCCGGGAGCGCTGTGGACCGAGACCGAGGGCGTCCTCGTCAACAGCGAACGCAATGTGACGCTCGCCCGGCCCGCGGCGGATCCCCCCGGGGAGGCCACGGCGGACTGGAGGATCATCGCCGCCGTCGCCCGCGCGATGGGCTACGAGCGAGGTTTCACCTACGACAGCGCGGAAGAGGTCTTCGAGGAGATCAAGCGCGCCCACAACCCGAAGACCGGCTACGACCTGCGGGGCGTCAGCTACGAGAGGCTGCGGTCCACCCCGGTGCAGTGGCCCGCCGCGCGGGAGGACGGCCCCGACCGCAACCCCATCCGCTACGTGGACGGGCACGGCGGGGGTCCGGTCTTCCCGACGGCGAGCGGCCGCGCGGTGTTCCACGCCCGCCCGCATCTGCCTCCCGCCGAGATGCCGGACGACGACTACCCGTTCGTCCTGAACACCGGCCGGGTGCAGCACCAGTGGCACACCCTCACCAAGACGGGCCGGGTCGCCAAACTCAACAAACTCAACCCCGGGCCCTTCGTGGAGCTGCACCCGGAGGACGCCGCCGCCCTCGGTGTCACCGAGGGCGACTCGGTGGAGGTCGCGTCACGGCGCGGCCGGGCGGTGCTGCCCGCGGTGGTGACCGACCGGGTCCGGCCCGGCTGCTGTTTCGCTCCCTTCCACTGGAACGACCTGTTCGGTGAATACCTGAGTGTCAACGCCGTCACCAGCGACGCCGTGGACCCGCTGTCCTTCCAGCCGGAGTTCAAGGTGTGCGCGGTGTCCCTGGCCAAGGTGGCGACTCCGGTGTCGGTGACGGCGCCGCACAGGGCCGCGGTCGCCGCGACAGCGACGATCACGGGCACGGCGGTGCCCGGAGCCGGGGCCGACGCGCTCCCGGCCGTCGCGGTGACCGCCCTGTCCGCGGGGCCTCTGCCCGCCGGCCCCGCCACCGTCTTCGGGCTCGCGCCCGCCCCGCCGCCGGTCCTGGCCGCGCACGAGCGGCAGTACCTGGTGGGCTTCCTCGCCGGTCTCGCATCGGGCGCTCCCGGCGTGCCGGTACTGCCACCCGGCGCCCCGTTCAGTCCCGAGCACGCCCTGTGGGTGAACGGCGTGCTCGCCGGCATGTACTCCCGGGCCGCTCCGGGAACACCGGCCCCGGCGCCCTCCGGTCCCGTCCGGGAGGTCGTCGTCCTGTGGGCCTCGCAGACCGGCAACGCCGAGGAGTTCGCCACGGCCGCCGCCGACCGGCTCACCACCACGGGGCACAAGGCCACACTGGTCGACATGGACGACGCCCACCCGGGAGAACTGCCCGCCGGCGCCGACGTCCTCCTGATCACCAGCACCTTCGGGGACGGTGACGCGCCCGACAACGGCTCGGGGTTCTGGGACGCCCTGGCCGCCCCCGACACGCCCCGCCTGGACGGCCTGCGCTACGCCGTCCTCGCGTTCGGCGACTCCTCCTACGACGACTTCTGCGGGCACGGCCGCCGCCTCGACCAGCGCCTCGACGAACTCGGCGCCGTCCGCCTCGCCCCGCGCACCGACTGCGAGCCCGACTACGGGCCCTCGGCCACGGCCTGGCTCGACCAGGTCCTCGCCTCTCTGACCGACGCCACGGAGCCGGGCACCCCGGGGGCGTCCATTCCCCCGGCGCCGCCGTCCGTCGCACCATCGAAGAAGCCGGACCCCGTCACGGCCCGGCTCGCCGAAAACCGGCTCCTCAGTCTGCCGGGCGCGGGCAAGGAGGTCCGGCGCTTCACCTTCGACACCCGCGACAGCGAGACCCCGCTCGTCTACCAGGCCGGCGACGCCCTCGGCGTACGCCCCGTCAACTCTCCCGGTCTCGTCACGGAATGGCTGGCCACCACCGGGCTCGCGCCGGACGCCGCCGTGCGCCTCGACGGCGCCGGGGAGATGCCCTTCCACGACGCGCTGCACCGGCATCTGGACATCACCCGGATCACTCCCGGGCTGCTGCGCTTCGTCGCCGAACGCACCCACGACCGGGTTCTCAAGAAGCTGCTGCGCCCCGACAACAAGGACGAACTGGCCCAGTGGTCCTGGGGCCGTCAGGCGGTCGACCTCATCGCCGAACACCCCGTCCGGGCCGACGCCCAGGAGTGGGCCGAGGTGCTGAAGCCGCTCCAGCCCCGGCTGTACTCCATATCCTCCAGCCCGCTGACCGACCCCCACCTCGTCTCGCTCACCGTCTCCGTCGTCCGCTACGAGAACCCCGGCGGGCGAGCGCGCCAGGGCGTCTGCTCGCCCTTTCTCGCCGACGCGCCCCTCGGCACACCGGTGCCGGTCTTCGTCCAGACCTCCCCGAGGTTCAGGCCGCCGGCCGACCCCGGCACCCCCATGGTGATGGTGGGCCCCGGCACCGGGATCGCGCCCTTCATGGGTTTCCTGAACGAGCGGCGCGCGCTCGGCCACCGCGCGCCGAACTGGCTGTTCTTCGGCGAGCAGCACCGGGCCACGGACTTCTACTACGAGGACGAGCTGGACGCGTTCCTCGCCGACGGCACGCTCAGCCGCCTGGACACGGCCTTCTCCCGCGACCAGCGGGCCAAGGTCTACGTCCAGGACCGGATGCGCGAGCGCGGTCCCCAACTGTGGTCCTGGCTCCGCGACGGGGCGCACCTGTACGTGTGCGGCGACGCCTCCCGCATGGCCAAGGACGTCGACCAGGCCCTGCGGGACATCGCGGTCACCCACGGCGGCCACAGCCAGGACGGCGCCGCCGCGTACGTCAAGCAGCTCACGGCCGAGAGGCGGTACGTGCGCGACGTGTACTGACGCGCGATTCCGGTGTGCCGCACGGCTCTTGGACGACGCGGCGAAGCTTCAGACCGGCCCCGGGCCGCCGTTGGGCAGGAACCCGAGGTCGACGGGTGTCACGGGCGGGCCGTCGCGTCGTACGGCGGCCAGCAGTTCCGGAAGCCGGGGCGGCCACAGCGGCTCCGCGGGGTCCGAGAGGTCGCGCGGCGACCACCATCGGGCCCCGAGAATGCCCTCCGCCGCCTGCGAGGCGCCCAGTTCGCCACCCGGCTGCCTGCGAGGGCCGTACGCGAGGAAGATGTGCTCGTACTGCCGCACGGGGACACCGGCGCGGGTGAAGTCGTGTTCCCAGAAGCACAGCGCCGTGCCGCCGGGGGCGATGTCCGTCCAGCCGGTCTCCTCCCGCACCTCGCGCAGGGCGGCCTGGAGCGGGGTCTCCCCCGGATCCATTCCGCCGCCGGGCAGCGCCCAGTGGACGCCGACCTCCTGGTTGTCGTACCGGAACATGAAGACGGCGCCCGCCGGGTCCAGCACCGCGACTCTCGCCGCCTGCCTCGGTATCCGCATCCGTTCACCCTGGCAGAGCCGGAACCGGCTGTCGATCAGGCCGGGCGGTGTCAGGAGCAGGGGTGGCCCGGGTAGTCGTCGCTCTCCGGGACGCCCGCCTCCCGCATGCCGCTCAGCACCTCGCCCAGGGCCGACTCGTCGTCCAGGAGCAGCGGGCCGTTGGTGTCCCGGTCGAACACCATCACCCCGGTGGGCGAGTTCCAGATCACCCACCGGAGCGGGTCCGGGGACACCAGATCCGGCTCCGTAAGCGGGTCGTCGCCGTCCACCCGAGCGCTCACGGCCCGGCCTCCTCTGTCTCCAGGCCGCCGACGAACGTCGCGACCACGTCGATGTCGCCGATGCGCGAGGTCTCCACCGTCGTCGGGTCGTCCGAAAGCACCGCCAGGTCGGCGTACTTGCCCGGGGTGAGGCTTCCCAGGCTGTTCTCCCAGCGGCAGGCGAAGGCCCCGCCCACGGTGTACGCGCGCAGTGCCTCCTCCACCGTGATGCCCTCGTCCGGTCCGATCGTCCGGCCCGACGAGGAGGCCCGCTCCACCATGAACTGGACGGCGCGCAGCGGCGATCCGTCCGTCACGGGGCGGTCCGAGCTGCCGACGAGCGTGATGCCGTGCCGCAGGAAGCCCTTCCCGCGGTACAGCCAGGGTGCGCGCCCCGCTCCCATGATCGCCGCGTAGTCGTCCCCGAAGGAGCGCAGGAAGTTGGGCTGGACGACGGCGATCACGCCGAGCCGCGCGAAGCGGGCCAGTTGGTCCGGGCGGACCAGCCCCGCGTGCTCGATGCGGTGCCGTGCGTCCGGGCGTGGCTTGAGGCGCTGGGCCCGTTCGAGGGCGTCCAGGGCCACGTCGACCGCACGGTCGCCGATCGCGTGGACTGCGAGCTGCCAGCCGGCGAGATGCCCGGCGACGACAGTGTCGGCGAGCGCTTCGGGGTCGTCCTGCAACTGACCGGCGTGGTCGAGTCCTTCGTAGGGGCTGCTGAGGGCGGCCGTGCGGGCCATCATGCCGCCGTCGGTGTAGATCTTGAGCGCTCCCACGGACAGCCATGCGTCGCCGAATCCGGTGCGCAGACCGAGGTCGAGGGCGCGGGGGATGCCGTCGGACGGGTGCGCGGTGACGGGATTCAGTCGGTCGGCCGCCACCATGAGCTGCACCCGCAATGGCAATCTGCCGGTCTCGCGGGCGAGTTGGTACGCGCCGAGTTCGACCGGGCTGTGGCCGAACAGGGCGCCCGCGATTCCCGCCTCCGCGCAGGCCGTCACGCCTTCCGAGAGGCATTCCCCGGCGGCGTGGGCGATGGCGTCCGCGAGATGCTCCTGGGCGTGCGGAAGCCGCAGCGCGCGGGCGACGCCCATCGCCCCCTCGGCCAGGAACCCCTCCTCGTGCGGAAGTCCGGTGGGCAGCAGTTCCAGGACGGCGGTGCTGACCACGCAGCCGTGTCCGGAGTCGTGCGTCAGGAAGACCTTGCGTCCGCCGCTCGCCTTGTCCAGCTCGACGGCGGTCAGGTGGCGTCCCAGCGGCCGCTGGTCGTATCCCGCGAGGTTCACCCAGCCGTCCTCCGGGGCCGTGGCCGCGATGTCCGCCACGAGGGCGAGCACCTCGTCCACGGTCCGGCGTCCGGCGACGCTCGGCGTGGCCGCCTTCAACCCGGTCCAGGCCAGGTGGACATGGGCGTCGATGAACCCGGGCAGCACGGTGGCGCCCTGGAGATCCACCACCCGGCGGGCGGGCAGGGCGGCCACCTCCTCGTCCAGGCCCACGATCCGGCCCCGCCACACGCCGAGTTCACGGGCGACGGGGCGGTCGGGGTCCATGGTGAGGAAGCGCGCGTTCGTCAGTCGCGTACAGAGCATCGCCCGGGTCAGCCCGTCCGCCGCATGCTCTCCACCAGGCTCTTGGGACGCATGTCGGTCCAGTTGGTCTCGATGTGGTCCAGGCACTGCTGCCGGGGGCCGGGGCCGTGCACGACGGTCCAGCCGGCGGGCACGTCGACGAAGTCCGGCCAAAGGCTGTACTGGCCCTCGTCGTTGACGAGCACGCGGTAGACGCCGTCGGGGTTCTCGAACGGGTTGGTCATCTGTCGTTCCTCTCGGTCGGGCGGTGCGGTGGGGGTCGGGGGTGCTGTGCGGCGGGGCGTCAGGGGTCAGATGCGGCGGGGGCCTCAGGGGTCAGGGTGCCCCGGTGCCGGGGCTCCGCGGGCCCGCGTCCGGAGCCTCGGCCCGGACGACCAAGGCCCGCAGCGCCCGGAACCAGGTGTCCGCCAGGTCCTGGACCGACTCCTCGGGAAGCACGCCGGGGGCGAAGGTCCAGTGGGCGGACAGCTCGGGACCGGCGGGCCGGTCCTCGGTCAGGGCGTTGACGGTCAGAGCGTGGCTCAGCGGCATCCCCGGGTCTCCGTCGAGGTCGGCGGCGTCGTCCTCGGGAGCGTACGACCAGTCGGTGGCCTCGGGGACCCCGAAGCGGCCCATGTAGTTGAACTCGACCTGGGGGCCGCCGAGTCGGGCGAGCAGCGGTCCGGTGACCGGATTGAGGTGGCGCAGCAGGCCGTGGCCGACGCCGGCGGCCGGGAGGGCGGCCAGGTGGTCGCGGACCCGGGTCAGCGCCGCGTCCAGCGCCGGTCCGCCCGCGAAGGCGTCGGCCAGGTCGATCCTCCCGGGGTCGAGGCGTACGGGCACGACACTGGTGAACCAGCCGACCGTGCGCGACAGATCGGCGTCGCCGGCGAGTTCCTCCTCGCGGCCGTGGCCCTCCAGGTCGACCAGGACCCCGCCGCCGGCATCCCCTCCCCCGTTCCGTCGGCGGCGCCAGTCGGCGAAGGCCAGGGCCAGGGCGGTGAGGAGCACGTCGTTGACGGTGGCCCCGAGGACGCTGGGCACCCGGCCGAGCAGCGGCTCCGTGACATCGGGCGGCAGGGTGCGGGACAGGCTCCGCGAGGTGGCCGTGACGTCGAGGCGGCTGTCGAGCTCACGGAGGGTGGGCAGAGCGGGCGCGTCGGCCAGGATCCGCGTCCACAGGGGGAGTTCGTCCTCGCGTGCCGGATCGGTGGCCCGCTCGGCGAGTCGGCGCGACCAGCGGCGGAACGACAGGTCGACCGGGGCGAGGTCGGGGGTACGTCCCGCGGAGACGTGCTGCCAGGCGGCGGCGAGGTCGGGCAGCAGGACGCGCCAGGACACACCGTCGACGACGAGGTGGTGGACGAGCAGGAGCAAACGTCCCGGTGTTTCGCGGCCCGCGTCGAACCAGACGCACTGGACCATGCGTCCGGCGTCCGGGTCGAGGCGGTCCTGGGCCGCGCGGGCGTGCTCGCCGACGGCGGCGCGCAGGGCGGTGGTGTCCGCGCCTGTGACGTCGACGCGTCGCAGCCACGAGGCCACGTCCACGGTGCCGGGCGGCGGCACCTGGAGCGCCCATCGTTCCTCGCCCGCGCTGCCGGTCCGCTCCAGGCGCGCCCTGAGCAGGTCGTGCCGGTCGGCGACGGCCTGGAGCACGGAGCGCAGCGCGGCCGGGTCGAGGGCGGCGGGTGTCTGGACGAAGGCCACCTGGTGGTAGCCCGCGATCGGCCCGCCCAGTTCGCGCAGCGCGTGCATGATCGGGGTCGGCGGTACGGTGCCCGATCCGTCGTCGTGTGCCAAGTGCGTGGTGTCCGGGTCGAGTTCGACGGCGACGGCGGCGAGCGCGGCGACCGTGCGGTGCCGGAAGACCTGGCGCGGGGTGACCCGCAGTCCGGCGGCGCGCGCCCGGCTGACGAGCTGCATGGCGACGATGCTGTCGCCGCCGAGGGCGAAGAAGTCGTCGTCGGCGCCGATCCTGGGCAGTCCGAGCACGTCGGCGAACTGGGCGCACAGGACGCGTTCCCGGTCGTTCGCCGGTTCCCGGCCACCCGTGGCGGGGGTGAACTCGGGTGCCGGGAGCGCCTTGCGGTCGAGCTTGCCGTTGGAGAGCAGGGGCAGTTCGGCCAGGACGGTCACGGCGGCCGGGACCATGTAGTCGGGCAGGACGGCGGCCGCGTGGGCACGCAGCGCCGCGGGGTCGGGGGTGCCGGCGCCCTCGGCGGGGACGACGTACGCGGCGAGTTGCCTGACCCTGGGCCGGTCCTCGCGGGCGACCACGACGACCTGTCCGACGTCCTCGTGGCGGTCCAGTACCGCCTCGATCTCGGCGAGTTCTACGCGGAAGCCGCGGATCTTGACCTGGTCGTCCGCCCGTCCGAGGTAGTCGATCCTGCCGTCCTCGGTCCAGCGGGCGAGGTCGCCGGTGCGGTACATCCGGGTGCCTGGAGCGCCGTGGGGATCGGCGACGAACCGCTCGGCGGTCAGGTCGGGTCGGCCGAGGTAGCCCCGGGCCAGTCCCTCTCCCGCGAGGTACAACTCCCCGCTCACGCCCGGCGGTACGGGTCGCAGGGCGGCGTCCAGCACGTAGGCGCGGGTGTTGCCGACCGGGCGGCCGACCAGGGGGCGCGCGCTCTCGCCGACGCGGGCGGCGAGCGCGTCGACCGTGGCCTCGGTGGGGCCGTAGAGGTTGAAGGCGGCGGTGGACTCCAGCGCCGCCAGTGCGTTCCAAAGCGCGTCCGGCACGGCCTCGCCACCCACGCCGACCACGGCGAGCGGGCAGGATCCGTCGCTGATCAGGCCGGTGTCGGCCATCTGGGCGAGGAAGGAGGGGGTGACCTCGATGAAGTCGAGTCCCTGGGTCCGGATCGCCTCGGCCGTGAGGTCCGGGTCGCGGCGGGTCTCGTCGTCGAGGATGTGCAGGGCGTGCCCGTCGAGCAGCCACAACTGGGGCTGCCAGGAGGCGTCGAAGGAGAACGACCAGGCGTGTCCGACGCGCAGGCGGCGCCGGCCGGTGGTGCGCTTGGCGAGGTCGTGGAGCATGTTCCGGTGGCTGTGGAAGAGGTTCACCACACTGCGATGGCAGACCACGACTCCCTTGGGGCGGCCGGACGATCCGGAGGTGTGGATGACGTACGCCGGGTGGTACGGGTCGGGTCCGGGTTCCGGATTCTCGGCCGACCGGCGGGCCAGCCGTTCGGCGGTCTCCTCCGCGTCCAGGATCAGCAGCGGTACGTCGCTGTCCGGGAGGCGGTCCGCCAGGGCCTCGGTGGTGAGGACGAGCCGGGGCCGGGCGTCGTCGAGGAGGGTGAGGACGCGTTCGGCGGGCAGGTCGGCGTCGATGGGGAGGTAGGCGGCGCCCGCCTTCATCACCGCGAGCACGGCGGCCATGAAGTCCGCCGTGCGCGGCAGCGACAGGGCGACGATCCGCTCGGGTCCGGCGCCGTGCTCGGCCAGCAGGCCGGCCAGCCGGTTGGCGCGCCGGTTCAGTTCCGCGAACGTCCAGGTGACCGTGCCCGAGACGACGGCGACCTCGTCGGGACCGGCGGCGGCCTGCGCCTCGAAGAGCGCGGGCACGGTCGCCGGCGCGCCCGGGGCGACGGGCAGGGCGGTGTCGTTCCAGGTCTCCAGGACGGTGTGGCGGTCCTCGGGGCCGAGGATGTCGGTCCGGGCGAGCGGCTGTCCGGGGTCGGCGGTCATCGCCTCGAAGAGCCGGACCATCGCGGCACGGATCCGCTCGACGGCGGTCCGGTCGAACAGGTCGGTGCGGTACTCGGCGGTGAGCGTCAGCCGTTCGCCGGGCTCGACGGCCCAGGCGAACGGGTAGTGCGTCGCGTCCTGGTGGTCGCACACCTCGGCGCGCAGCCCGTCGTCGGCTCCGAGGCCGGGTCCGCCCGCGTCCGGGTAGGACTCGAAGACGACGAGGGTGTCGAACAACTCGCCCAGGCCCGCGCCGCGTTGGATGTCGGACAGTCCGATGTGCTGGTGCGCGATCAGCCGCGACTGCTCGTCCTGGAGGCGGTCGAGGAACGCGCCGAGGCTCTCCCGTTCGTCGATCCTGACGCGTACGGGCACGGTGTTGATGAAGAGGCCGATCATCGATTCGACATCGGCCAGCTCCGGCGGCCGGCCCGAGACGGTGGCGCCGAAGACGACGTCGGCACGTCCGGTGAGCCGGGAGAGCAGGATGCTCCAGGCGCCCTGGACCAGTGTGTTGACGGTCAGGCCACGGGAGCGGGCGAGGCCGGTGAGGGCCTCGGACAGCCCCGGGGTCAGTCGTGTGGTCAGCGTCGCGGGCACCGCCGGGGTGCGGCCGGGGTCGGCGGCCACGAGGTGGGTGGGCTCCTCCAGGCCGTCCAGGGCGCTCGCCCAGGCCGCGGCCGAGACCTCGGCGTCCTGGCGGCCGAGCCAGGCCAGGTGGTCGCGGTAGGGCGCCGGGGCGGGCAGTTCCCGGCCCGCGTACAGCTCGGTCAGCTCGCCGAACAGGCGCGGGACGGACCAGCCGTCGAGGAGGAGGTGCTGGTGGGACAGGACCAGCCGGTGTGCCGTCGGCCCGACCTTGACGAGCATCAGGCGCAGCAGCGGCGACTCGGCGGGGTCGAACCGGCGCCGTTCCTGGTCGAGGCAGCGGCTCCACCGCTCCTCTCGGGCGGTGTCGTCCAGGTCCGACAGGTCGACCTGGCGCCAGGGCAGTACGGCGGTGCGGGGCACGACCGCGACGGGGCGGCCGGAGGACAGATAGCGGAAGCCGGCCCGGAGGTTGCCGTGCCGGTCGAGCAGAGCCTGGCCCGCGCGGCGCAGCCTGCCGCCGTCCAGCGGTCCGTCGAGGTCGTAGGAAACCTGCACGGTGTAGACGTCGGGGCCGTCGTCGCCGGAGTCGAAGGAGGCGTGGAACAGCAGCCCCGCCTGGAGGGGTGACAGCGGCAGGGTCTCGGAGGCACCGAGTCCCGAGAGTTCCGCGCGCTCGTCGTCGGTGAGCGCCGCGAACAGGTCGCCGTCGGGCACCGGTCCTGCGATGTCCGCCAGGTCACCGGCGACAGCGGCCAGTGCGGCGGCCGTCTTGTGCCGGAAGACGTCGCGGGGGCTGATCGCGAGTCCGGCGGCGCGGGCCCGGGCGACGAGTTGCATCGCGACGATGCTGTCCCCGCCGAGGCTGAAGAAGTCGTCCTCGACGCCGACCCGTTCGAGACCGAGAACGTCGGCGAAGAGACCGCAGAGCTCGGCCTCGCGGGTGGTGCGCGGCAGGGTGCCGGTGGTGGCCGCCGCGAAGTCGGGTGCGGGCAGGGCCTTCCGGTCCAGCTTGCCGTTCGGGGTGAGCGGCAGGGCATGGAGCGTGACCACGGCGGCCGGGACCATGGGGTCGGGGAGCAGGGCGGCGAGGTGGGTGCGCAGGCCGGCGGGGTCGGGGGTGTGGCCGGGGGCGGGGACGACGTAGGCGACGAGACGTTGTTCGCGGGCCACGACGGCGGCGTGGGCCACCGTCTCGTGCCGGGCGAGGACGGTCTCGATCTCTCCGGGTTCGACGCGGAAGCCGCGGATCTTGACCTGGTCGTCGGTGCGCCCGAGGTATTCGACGACCCCGGCGCCGGTCAGGCGGGCGAGGTCGCCGGTGCGGTACATACGGGTGCCGGGCGGGCCGTACGGGTCGGCGACGAAGCGTTCGGCCGTGAGGCCGGGCCGGTCGAGATAGCCCCTGGCGAGCTGGACGCCCGCGAGGTGGAGCTCGCCCGCGACGCCCGGCGGCACCGGCCGCAGCGCCTGGTCCAGGACGTACAGCCGGGTGTTCCAACCGGCCGGCCGATCGGGACGCGGTCGGCGCCCGGCGGGATCCGTGCGGCCGTGACGTCCACGGAGGCCTCGGTCGGCCCGTACAGGTTGTGGAGTTCGGCCGGCAGGAGCGTGTGGAACCGTGCGGCGAGGTCGGCGGGCAGTGCCTCGCCGCTGCACAGGACGCGCCGCAGTCCGGTGCAGCGCGTGGCGGTGGGCTCGTCGAGGAACGCGCGGAGCATCGAGGGCACGAAGTGGGCTGTGGTGACGGCCTGTTCCCGGATCAGCGCGGCGAGGTAGGCCGGGTCCCGGTGTCCGTCGGGGCGGGCGAGGACCAGGGTCGCTCCGGTGATCAGCGGCCAGAAGAACTCCCACACGGACACGTCGAATCCGGCGGGGGTCTTCTGCAGGACGCGGTCGCCGTCCGTCAGGCCGTACGTGTCCTGCATCCACAGGAGGCGGTTGACGATGCCCCGGTGCGGTACCTGCACCGCCTTCGGCCGGCCCGTGGAGCCGGAGGTGTAGATGACGTAGGCCGGATGCGACGGGTCCACGGAGGCGGGCAGTTCGCCTTCGGGGCCGTCCGGCAGCACACCGTCGAGCAGGTACACCGGGCGGGCGTCCGCGAGCATGAACGCGCGGCGCTCCGGCGGGTGTTCGGCGTCGATCGGGAGATAGGCGGCTCCGGTGCGCTGGACCGCGAGCAGGGCGACGACGAGATCCACCGAGCGCGGCAGCGCGACCGCCACCGTGCGCTCGGGTCCCGCGCCGAGTCCGGCCAGGACCCGTGCGGTCCGCTCGACCCTGGACTCCAACTCGCCGTAGGTGAGCTGCTGTTCACCGGCGATCAGGGCGGGTGCGCCGGGTGTCCGGGAGGCCTGGTCCCGGAACAGCTCCACGAGGGTCGTGGCCGGCACCGCGTGCGCGGTGTCGTTCCACCGCTCGACCGCGTCGCGGCGCTCGTCCTCGTCGAGCACGTCGAGATCGCGTACGGGGCGGGCGGGGTCGGCGGCGACCTGCTCCAGCAGGCGGACGAGGCGGTGCGCCATCCGCCGGACGGTGCCGTCGTCGAACAGGTCGGCGCTGTACTCGATCCAGCCCTGGATGCCCGCCCCCTCGCCCTGTTCGACGAAGTCGAAGCTCAGGTCGAACTTGGCGCTCGGCGGACCGACCGGTTCACGTCGTGCCGTCAGGCCCGGAAGGTCCGGAACGCCGCCGGGCTCGCCCAGGTGGACGACCATCACCTGGAACAACGGGTGCCGGGCGAGGGAGCGTTCCGGGTTGAGGGCCTCGACCAGCCGCTCGAAGGGCAGGTCCTGGTGGTCGTAGGCCGCGAGGTCGGTCTCGCGGACCCGGCGCAGAAGGTCGGTGAACCCGGGGGCGCCGGACAGATCCGTGCGCAGGACCAGGGAGTTGACGAAGAACCCGACCAGGTTCTCCAGTCCTTCGTCGGCGCGTCCGGAGACCGGCGCCCCGAGGGGGATGTCGTCCCCGGCGCCGAACCGGTGGAGGAGGGCGGCCACGGCGGCCTGCACGACCATGAACATGCTGGCGCCCTCGGCGCGGGCCAGCTCCCGCAGCCTCTGTTCGAGGGCCGGGGAGAGGGTGAAGCCGACGGTGCCGCCCGCATGGCCGGACTCGCGGGGGCGCGGCCGGTCGGTGGGCAGGGTCAGTTCCTCGGGCAGGCCGGCCAGCCGCTCGGTCCAGTGGGCGAGCAGTGCGTCGCCGTCGGCGGAGAGCACGTCCTCCTGCCAGAGCGTGTAGTCGGCGTACGTCGCCGGGAGCGGGGCCCAGTCGGGGGCGTGCCCGGCGGCGCGGGCCGCGTAGGCGGTGCCGAGATCGGCGAGCAGCGGCCGGTCCGACCACTCGTCCGTGGCGATGTGGTGGAGCAGCAGGAGCAGGACGTGCTCGTTCTGGCCGGTCTCGCACAGGGTGACGCGCAGCGGGGGTTCGGTGGCCAGGTCGAAGGGGTGCGCGGCGGCCTCGGCGAGCCGGTCCGCGGGTTCCGTGCGAAGGGTGATCCGTGCCTGTTCCGGTTCCAGGACGTGCTGGTGGGGCAGGCCGTCGGGGCCGGTCGGGAAGACCGTGCGCAGGGTGGCGTGCCGGGCGACGAGGTCGCCGAGCGCGGCTTCCAGGGCGGCGCGGTCCAGGGCGCCGGTGAGCCGCCAGGCCGCGGGGATGTTGTAGGCGGGGGTGGGGCCGTCCACCTGGTGGAGCAGCCACAGGCGGCGCTGGGCGGAGGAGAGGGGCAGCCGTTCGGGGCGGGCCCGGCCGGCGGTGAGGGCCGGGCGGGCGGCGGTGCGTGCCGCGTCCAGGTGGGCGGCGAGGCGAGCCACGGTGGGCGCGTCGAAGACCGTACGCAGGGACAGTTCGGCGTCCAGCGCGGCGCGTACCCGGCTGACCAGGCGCATGGCGAGGAGGGAGTGGCCGCCGAGCGCGAAGAAGTCGTCGTCGATGCCGACGCGGTCCGCGCCGAGCACGGCGGCGAACTGCTCGCACAGCAGTTCCTCGCGGGCGGTGCGCGGCAGCCGTCCTCCGGGGGCCGCCGTCGTGTCGGGTGCGGGAAGGGCGGCGCGGTCCAGCTTGCCGCCGACCGTGCGGGGCAGAGTGGCGAGCTGGACGAAGGCGGCGGGGACCATGTGCTCGGGCAGCACGGCCGCGAGGTGGGCGCGCAGCGTCGCCGGGTCGGTGCCGTCGGGCGTGGCGGGGACGACGTAGGCGACGAGCCTGCGCGTTCCCGGTGTGTCCTCGCGGACGACGACGGCCGCCGCGGCGACGGACGGGTGGGCGCTCGTGGCGGTCTCGATCTCGCCGGGTTCGATGCGGAAGCCGCGCAGTTTGACCTGCTCGTCCGCGCGGCCGAGGAATGCGAGGGTGCCGTCCGCGCGGCGTCGCACGAGGTCACCGGTGCGGTACATGCGCTCGCCGGACGGGCTGTGCGGGTCGGCGACGAAGCGTTCCGCGGTGAGGGCGGGCCGGCCCTGATAGCCGCGGGCCAGGCCCTCGCCGGCGAGGTACAGCTCGCCGGGGACGCCGACGGGCGTGGGGCGCAGCCGGTCGTCGAGGACGTGGGCGCGGATGTTGTCGAGGGGCGCCGCCCAAGCGGTGCGGCCGATGCCGCCGCCGTGCCAGCCGTACGCGTCGACGGCGCACTCGGTGGGCCCGTACAGGTCGTGTGCGGCGACGCCGGGCAGTGCGTCCAGGCGCCGCCACAGCGCGGCGGGGGTGGCCTCGCCGCCGACCGCGATGACGGCCGGTGTACGGCTGCCGGGGGCGAGGAATCCGTGGTGGAGGAGTTCGCGCAGGTAGGTCGGGGTGAGGTCGACGAAGTCGATGGCCCGCTCGTCCAGGGTGGCGCGCAGCGCGGCCGGGTCGAGCAGGGTGGCCTCGTCGACGACGTGCAGTTCGTGTCCGGCGAGCAGCCACAGCAGCGGTTCCCAGGACCCGTCGAAGCTGAACGAGGCCGCGTGCAGGGCCCGCAGGACGCTCCGGCCGGTGTCCTGGACCGCGGGTGCGATCAGGTCGCGCCGATGCGAGGCGAACAGGTTGGACAGTCCGCGGTGGGTGCCCGTCACGCCCTTGGGGGTGCCGGTGGAGCCGGAGGTGTAGATCGTGTAGGCGGCGGACAGCGGGTGGTGGGTGCGCGGCGGGAGCGGAGCCGCCTTGGGGAGCGGGCTGTCCAGGAACAGCCACGGCAGGCCCGGCTGTTCGGGCAGCCGGGCGGCCTGCTCGGTGGTGGTGAGCACGCAGACCGGGGCCGCGTCGGTGAGCATGTGCTCCAGCCGGTGGGCGGGGTACGCGGGGTCGAGGGGCAGGTAGGCGGCGCCCGCGCGGAGCACACCGAGCAGGGCGGGCACCATCGCGTCCCGGGGCAGGGCCAGAGCCACCACGGTGCCCTCGCCCGCTCCGTGCTCCAGGAGCAGTCCGGCGACGGCGTCGACGCGGTCGGACAGCTCGGCGAAGGTGAGGCTGCCGGTGGCGGTGACCAGGGCGGTCCGCCCGGGATGCGCGGCCGCCGTGGCGGCCAGGATCTCCGGAACGGACCGGGTCTCCACCGGGTGGGCGGTGTCGTTCCAGGTGTCCGAGGCGGCCGTCCGCTCGGCGTCCGTGAGCAGGTCGATCTCCGCGAGGGGCAGGTCCGGGCTGCCGGAAGCACGGCGCAGCAGCAGGACGAGGCGTTCGGCGAGGAGTTCGGCCGTGGCCGGGTCCACGAGATCGGTGGCGTACTCCAGGAGCAGGGTGACGCGGCCGCCGGTGCCCTCGTCGACGAAGGTGAGGTCGAGGTCGAACTTGGCGGTGCCGGTGTCCATGTCGTACCACTCGGTGGGCAGACCCAGCAGGTCCGGATCGCCTTCGGGGCGGTGGTGATAGCCGAGCATGACCTGGAACAGCGGGTTGCGGCCCGCCACGCGCGGCGGGTTGAGGGCTTCGACGACCCGGTCGAAGGGGAGGTCCTGGTGCTCGAACGCGGCGAGGTCCGACTCCTTCACCCTGGCCAGCAGTTGACGGAACGACAGGCCGGGGCCGGACAGGTCGGTGCGCAGCACCAGGGTGTTGACGAAGAAGCCGACCAGGCCGTCGAGCGCGCTGTCCGTGCGTCCGGCGATGGGTGCCCCGAGCGGGATGTCGTCACCAGCGCCGAGGCGGTGCAGCAGGGCGGCCGTGGCGGCCTGGAACAGCATGAACATGCTGGTGCCGGTGGTGGCCGACAGCTCGCGCAGCGCCTCCCCCTGCTCGCGGGCCAGTTCGCGGCGCAGGGTGGCGCCGCGTCCGCTGGGCTCGGCCGGGCGCGGCCGGTCCAGGGGCAGCGTCAGTTCCTCGGGCAGGGCGCACAAGGTTTCGGTCCAGTAGGCGAGTTGGCGCTCGCCCACCTGTTCCAGGAGCTCCGTCTGCCAGAGCGTGTAGTCGGCGTACTGCACCGTCAGGGGCGCGAGCGCCGGGGCGGTGCCGGTGATCCGCGCGCGGTAGGCGTCGTCCAGGTCGGCCAGGAACGGCCGGTCGGACCATTCGTCGGTGACGATGTGGTGCAGCACGAGCGCGACGACGCAGCCGTCGTTCCCGCCGCCGGGCGCGGGGCGGAACACCGTGGCCCGCAGGGGCGGTTCGGCGGCGAGGTCGAAGGGCCGGCGCTGCTCCGCCTCGATCAGCGCGGGCAGTTCGGCGTCGGCGCAGTCGGTCACGGTGAACGGGACGGCGGCCTCGAGCTCGTCGAGGACGTGCTGGTGGGGCTCGCCGTCGTGCTCTCCGACGAGCGTGCGCAGCGATTCGTGCCGCGCCACCACGTCGTGCAGGGCCTGGCGCAGGGCGTCCGGATCGAGTTCGCCGCGCAGCCGGAAGACCAGCGGGAAGTTGTAGGCGGCGCCGCCACCGGTGATTCGCTCGACCAGCCACAGCCGGCGCTGGGCCGCGGAGAGCGGGACGCGTTCGGGGCGCCCGGCCACGGCTGTGACGGGGGGGCGGGCGGGCCGTCCGCCGTCGGCGCGGGCGGCGAGCAGTTCCGGTGTGGGTGCCTCGAACAGGTCGCGGATCGCCAGTTCGGCGCCCAGTTCGGTGCGGGCGCGGCTGATCAGCCGGGTGGCGAGCAGGGAGTGGCCGCCCAGGTCGAAGAACCCGTCCTCGGCGCCCACCTCCGGCAGTCCGAGTACCTCGGCGAAGAGGCGGCAGAGGACTTCCTCGCGGGGGGTGCGCGGGCCGCGGCCGGTGCCGGGCGCGGCGGCGGGTTCGGCCTCGGGCAGCGCGCGGACGTCGAGCTTGCCGTGGTCGTTCATGGGCAGCCGGTCGAGGACGACGAAGGCGGCGGGCACCATGTAGTCGGGCAGCCGTGTCTTCAGGTCCTCGCGCACCCGCCGGATCAGGGTGTCCCTGTCACGGGCGGCCGTCGGCGCGTTGGCGTACGGGGGTTCGCCGCCGCCGGGCCGGTACAGCCCCGTGACGGGTCGGGGGGCCGGGCGGGTGGCCGCGGCTCCGTGGTCCCGGCGCTTTCCGTCCGCCGGCTCCTCGTCGTCCGCCCGCACGAACACGGCTTCGTAGCAGCCGGGTTCGGCCGACCAGGTGGTGAGCACCCGGTAGCCGAGGGCGGCGCCCAGGGCGTGCAGGTCCTCCGGGTCCACTCCCCCGCCGACGGCGTCGGGCCGGACGACGCGGCCGTCCTCCAGGGCGCGCAGCGCCGCGCGTTCCCCCGCGGTGCGCGCGTCGGGCACCTCGGTGACGCGCAGCCGTCCGGGCCGCTGTTCGCCCAGCCACGTGACGAGGTCGGCGGACCACGGGATCGCGGGTACTCGGGACAGGTCGACCGGGTCGGCGCCCTCGCGGTACAGGACGGCGTCGTAGCGGTGCCGGGAGAGTTCGTTGTGGTGACGGCCGCGCTTGGTGCGCAGGTCGACGTCGTGTCCGAGGGTGGTGAACCAGTCGGGGTCGACGAGGAGTTCCTTCTCCAGCCGCAGTCCGCGCCCGGCGGCCCCGCGGACGTCCTCGGGGTCCGCGTCCGTGGCCGCCCGGGTGAGCTGGACGGCGGTGTGGAAGACGGGGGCGAGGCGGGGGTTGCGCACGTCACCGACGAACAGCGCTCCACCCGGCCGCAGCAGCCGCATGGCTCCTTCGACGACCTCGGTGAGATAGTCGACACCGGGGAAGTACTGGACGACGGAATTGATGACGACGGTGTCGAACCAGCCCTCGGGCAGGCCCGCCGGATCATGGGCGGGCCGGCAGCGCAGTTCGACCTTGGCGGCGAGCGCGGGGTCGCGCGCCAGTTCCTCGCCGAGCTTGCGGATCACGGGGGCGGCGAAGTCCGTCGCCCAGTAGGCCTCGGCGTCGGGAGCCAGCCGTGACAGCAGCAGCCCGGAGCCGACGCCGATCTCCAGCACGCGGCGCGGGTTCAGTTCCCGGATGCGTTCGACGGTCCGCTCGCGCCACTCGCTCATCTCGGCGAAGGGGATCGGCCGGCCGTCGTAACTGCTGTCCCAGCCCGCGTAGTCCTCGGTGAACAGGGCGGTGCCGATCCGCTCGTACTCGTCGGAGTAGACGTCCTGCCACTCACCGACGTGTTCGCGCGCCACCCCGTCCCGTTCCTCGCCACTGCGTTCGGCGGGGACCACATAGCCGATCAGCCGCTGCGTGCCGGGGGCGGTCGCGTCGTCGCGGGCGATGACGGCGGCCTGGGCGACGGCGGGGTGCTGGGCGAGCGCGGTCTCGATCTCGCCCGGTTCCACGCGGTAGCCACGGATCTTGACCTGGTCGTCGGTGCGGCCGAGGAAGTCCAGGTTGCCGTCAGGGTTGCGGCGGACGAGGTCGCCGGTGCGGTACATGCGTTCGCCCGGTTCGCCGAACGGGTCGGCGACGAAGCGCTCCGCGGTCAGGCCCGGCCGGTCGAGGTAGCCGCGGGCCAGGCCGATCCCGGCGATGTACAGCTCACCGGGCACGCCCTCGGGCACCGGCCGCAGCCAGGCGTCCAGGATGTGCGCACGGGTGCCGCGGATGGGGCGACCGACGGTCGGAGTGGCGCTGTCGAGGGTGCCGCCACCGAGTGTGTTGATCGTGTACTCGGTGGGGCCGTAGAGGTTGTAGCCGTACGTGCCCTCGGTGTCCCTGAGCCGGTTCCACACCGCCTCCGAGACGGCTTCGCCGCCGAGCAGGACGAGCGGGGGGCGGTGTCCCTCCAACAGGCCCTGCTCCATGAGGAGATGGGCGTAGGTGGGGGTCACGTTCACGACGTCGACGCGGTGCGTCTCGCAGTACGCGACCAGCGCCTCGGCGTCGCGCCGCAGCTCCTCGTCGCAGATGTGCACCTCGTGGCCCTCGACGAGCCAGAGCAGCTCCTCCCACGACATGTCGAAGGCGAAGGACACGGTGTGCGCGATCCGCAGCCGCCGTCCGCCGACCGAGGCGATGGCCGGGGTGAAGATCTCCTTCTGGTGGTTGAGCTGCATGTTCGTCAGACCGCGGTACGGGGTGACGACGCCCTTGGGCCGTCCCGTGGAGCCGGAGGTGTAGATGACGTACGCGGGGTGCTCCAGACTGAACCGCCGTCGGGTGAAGTCACCCGGGAGGGCGGCCAGTTCGGCCTCGACGGCCGGATCGTCGAGCAGGACGCGGGGTGTTCCGGCGGCCGCGCCCGGGAAACGAGCGGCGACGGGGGCCGTGGACAGGATCAGGGCGGGGCGGGCGTCGTCGAGCATGGCCGCCAGCCGGTCGTCCGGGTGGTCCAGTTCGAGCGGCTGATAGGCGGCGCCCGTCCGCAGGACGGCGAACAGGGCGACGACCATGTCGGGCGAGCGGGGCAGGCCGAGTGCCACGACGCGCTCGGGCCCGGCGCCCCGGGCCAGCAGGAGCGCGGCCGTCCGGTTGATCCGGGCGTCCAGTTCGGCGTACGTGAGGGTGCTGTCGCCGAAGAGGAGGGCGACGGCGTCGGGGATCGCGGCGGCCTGTACGGCGAGCAGGTCGGCGATGGTGTCCTCGGGGGCTGGAACACGGCTGATGGCGTGTTCGGCGGCCAGCGCGGCGTGCTCGTCCGGCAGCAGCGGGTCGAGGCGGCCCACGGGGGCGTCCAGATCGGCGGCCAGGCGTTCCAGCAGCAGGGTGAAGCGGTCCAGGAGCGCCTGGGCCCTCGGACGCGGCACGACGTCGGGGCGGTGGGTGAGCATGACCTGGATGCACCGGCCGGGGGTGACGACCAGGTTGACCGGGTAGTGGGTGGCGTCGACGTTGGCGACGGCGGTCGCCCCGTGCCGCTCCGCCAGCTCCGCGAGCCGCTCCTCGGTGTCGCTGTTGCGCAGCACGAAGAGGGTGTCGAAGAGCCTGCGGTGACCGGTCTCGGCCTGGAGGACGCCCAGGCCCAGGTACTCGTACGGCATCACGGCCAGCCGCTCGTCCTGCACCCGGCGCAGCAGTTCGAGCACGGACTCGGCCGGGTCGTACGCGATACGGGCGGGGACGGTGTTGAGGAACATGCCGATGACGTGCTCGATGTCCGGCACCTCGCTCGGCCGGCCGGCGACGGTGGTGCCGAAGACGACGTCGGTGCGGCCGGTCGCGGCGGCCAGGGTCAGGCCCCAGGCGGCGGTGAGCACCGAGTTGAGGGTCAGGCCGTGACGGCGCGCCTGCCCGCGCAGCCGCTCGCCGAGTTCCGCCGTCAGGACCGCGTCGAGGCGATCCGGGATCCCCGGTTCGAGGCCCTGGTCGGCGGCGGCGAGGAGGGTGGGTTCGTCGAGGCCGGCGAGCGCGGTCCGCCAGGCGCCGGTCGCGACGGCGTCGTCCTGCGTCTCCAGCCAGGTCAGGTAGTCCCGGTACGAACCGGGCGCGGGCAGCGGGCCGGGGTCGCCGCCGGACTCGTACAGGGCGAAGAGCTGGTCGAGGAAGGTCCAGGCGGACCAGCCGTCCCACAGCAGCAGATGGCGGCCGATGATCAGCCGGTCGCCGCGTCCGGAACCGAGCCGCACGAGGAGCACGCGGAAGAGCAGCGGGCGGGTCAGGTCGAAGCGCCGGGCACGCTCGGCGTCGGTCAACTCGACGAGCCTGGCGTCCTGTTCGTCGGCCGTCAGGGCCGACAGGTCGACCTCTTCGAGCGGGACGGGCGGGTCCGCGACGATGAACTGCACCGGCTGGCGCAGTCCTTCGCTGGTGAATCCGGCGCGCAGGCCCGGGTTGCGCTCCAGCAGGACCGCGACGGCCGTGCGCAGCCGGTCCGTGTCGAGGGGGACGGCGAGGTCGAAGGACTCGTGGACCGTGTAGACGTCCAGGGCGCCGCTGTCGTACGTCGAGTGGAAGAACAGGCCTTCCTGGAGGGGTGCCAGCGGCCAGATGTCCTCCACGGGGCCGGGGCTGAGCCGGTGGACGCGCTCGGTCTCCTCGGGGGTGAGCGCGAAGGCGGAGCGCGCGGCACGGGCGGGCTGGGCGCCGACGGCGGCGGCCGCGAGGGCGGCCGGGGTGCGGTGCTCGAAGACGTCACGGGGGTTCACCTCCAGACCGGCCCGGCGGGCGCGGCTGGAGACACCGATCGAGGTGATGCTGTCGCCGCCGAGCATGAAGAAGTCGTCGTCGATCCCGACCTCGCCGAGCTTGAGCACCGCCGCGAAGATCTCGGTCAGGGTCCGCTCGCGGTCGCTGCGCGGGGCGCGTGGCTCGGCGCGGACCGTCGTCGGGGCGGGCAGGGCCGCCCGGTCGAGCTTGCCGCTCGGGGTCAGGGGCAGGGTGTCCAGGACCACGCAGGCGCCGGGGACCATGGGCGCGGGCAGCGACCGTGCGAGCCGGGCGAGCAGTTCGGCCGGTTCCGGGGCCGCTCCGCGGGCCGGGACGGCGTAGGCGACGAGGGTGCCGTCCGCGACGGTGACGGCGGCCTGGGCGACGGCGGGGTGCCGCGCCAACGCGGCCTCGATCTCGCCGAGTTCGATCCGGTTGCCGCGGATCTTGACCTGGCGGTCGGTGCGCCCGAGGTACTCGACGACGCCGTCGGCGCGGCGGCGCACCAGGTCGCCGGTCCGGTACATCCGTTCGCCGGTGCCGCCGTAGGGGTCGGCCACGAACCGCTCGGCGGTCAGGGAGGGCTGGGCGTGGTAGCCGCGGGCGAGCTGGACGCCGGTCAGGTAGAGCTCCCCGGGGACGCCTTCGGGGACCGGGCGCAGGCAGGCGTCGAGGACGCGCAGACCGGTGTTCCAGACCGGGCGGCCGATGGGCACGGTCGTGCCGGGGGTGTCGTCGTAGGGGTGGTGGGTGACGTCGACGGCGGCCTCGGTGGGGCCGTAGAGGTTGTGCAGGGGCACGCCGGTGAGCTCGCGCCATTCGGCCGCGGCCGAGCCCGGCAGGGCCTCGCCGCTGCTGAAGGCGCGGCGCAGGGAGCGCGACCATGTGGGGTCGGCGGTGATCTCCTCGGACCGCAGGAAGGCCTCCAGCATGGAGGGCACGAAGTGCAGGGTGGTGACGCCTTGTTCGCGGACGAGCCCGGCGAGATAGGCGGGGTCCCGGTGTCCGTCGGGGCGGGCGAGGACGACACAGGCTCCCTCGCACAGCGCCCAGAAGAACTCCCAGACGCTGACGTCGAAGCTGGCGGGGGTCTTCTGGAGCACCCGGTCGTCGGCGGTCAGCCCGTACTGGTTCTGCATCCAGGCGAGCCGGTTGACGATCGCGCGATGGGTGACGACGACGCCCTTGGGACGGCCGGTGGAGCCTGAGGTGTAGATCAGGTAGGCCGGATCGTCGGGGCCGGCCGGAGCGCGGGGCGGCACGCTCGCGTCCGTGGGCTCGGACGGGGCGTCCACCAGCAAGGGGGCAAGGCCCGGCACCGACGGCAGCCGGGCCGCGGTCCCGGTGGTCGTGACGACGGTGGCGGTCCCGGAGTCGGCCAGCATGTGGGTCACGCGGTCGGCGGGGTAGTCCATGTCGACCGGGAGATAGGCGGCGCCGGACTTGAGCACGCCCAGCAGCGCGACGAGGAGGTCCGTCGAGCGCGGCACTGCGACCGCGACGACCGTGCCGGGACCGGCGCCGCGGGCACGCAGCCGCCGCGCCAACCGGTCGGCCCGCAGGTCGAGTTCGCGGTAGCTGAGGGTCTCGCCCTCGTCGACCGCCGCGGCGGCCTCGGGGGTACGGGCCACCTGGGCCTCGAAGGCGGCGGCGAGCGTGGTGTCCGGGACGGGGACGGACTCCCCCGCCAGGTGGGCACCGGCCTGCTCCGGCTCCGTGAGCAGGCCGATGTCGGCGGCGCGCTGTCCGGGGTCGTCGGCCAGGGCCCGCAGCACCAGGGTGAGCCGGTCCGCGAGGCGCCGCGCCTCCTCGGTGCCGATCCGCCGGGTGTGGTGCTTGAGCCGCAGGTCGAGCCGGCGGCCCGGCTTCACGACGAGGGCGAGCGGATAGTGGACGGTGTCGTGGAACGCGTGTCCGGTGACGCGGACGGTGCCGGTGGGGTCGGCGAGACCGCTCGCGGCCGGGTAGTTCTCGAGGACGACCAGGGTGTCGAAGAGTTCGCCGCCGCCGGCGTGTCCGGCGACGCGCTGGATCTCGGCGAGGCCGAGGTGCTGGTGGTCGAGCAGCCCGGCCTGTTCGTCCTGGAGCCGGCCGAGCAGCCCGGCGAGGGTGTCGGCGGGCTCCCAGCGCACCCGGGTGGGCAGGGTGTTGATGAAGAGACCGACCATCGACTCGATGCCCTCGACCTCGGCGTCCCGGCCGGAGACCGTGGTGCCGAACAGCACGTCCTGGCGGGCGGTCAGCCGGCCCACGAGCAGACCCCAGGCGCCCTGCACGACCGTGCCGAGCGTGACGCCCAGGTCCCGGGCGCGGGCGGTCAGCCGTGCGGTGACCCGCTCGGACAGTTCGACGCGGACCTGTGCGGGCTCGACCGGGCCGCCGTCGGCGGGGGTTCCGACCAGCCGGGTCGCGTCCTCGGTCCCGGCAAGAGCCGCCTGCCAGGCCGTGCGGGCGGCGTCCCGGTCGGCGGCGGCCAGACTTCGCAGGTACGAGCCGTACGGGGCGACCTCGGGCAGCGGGGCGGGGGCGTCCCCGTAGCCCGCCATCAGCTCGCGGTGCAGCACGGGCAGCGACCAGCCGTCAGCGACGATGTGATGAAAGGTGAGCAGCAGGCGGCAGCTCTCCCCCGCCATGCGGACGAGGGTGCAGCGCATCAGGGGCGGGTGGGCGAGGTCGAAGCGGCGGCCCCGCTCGTCGGCGGCCACGGCGTCGGCGAGCGCGGTCGCGATCGCGCCGTCCTGGAAGGAGAGGTCCACCTCGCGCCACGGCAGCTCCACGCCCGCGGTCACGATCTGCACGGGCCGGCCGTCGGGGAGCGTGCGGAAGCAGGAGCGCAGCGGGGCGTGCCGGTCCAGGACCCGCTGGGCGGACCGGCGCAGCGCCTCGGCGTCGACCGGTCCGGCCAGTTCGAGGGCCTGCTGCACCACGTAGGCGTCGCGGGCCTCCCCGTCCACGACGGAGTGGAAGTAGAAGCCCTCCTGGAGCGGGCTCAGCGGCAGCAGGGCTTCGACGGGGAGGGGGTGCTCGCCCTGGAGTGCCGCGCGCTCGGCCTCGGTCAGGTCGAGCAGGGGGGCCTCGGACGGGCCGTCGGTGCGGTCGGTGCGGTCGGTCCGGTCGACGGCCACCTCGGCGAGTGCGGCCACGGTGCGGTGCCGGAACACGTCGCGGGAGCTGAGCCGCAGGCCTGCTCCGCGGGCGCGTACGAGGAGCTGGATGGCGGTGATGCTGTCGCCGCCGAGCGCGAAGAAGTCGTCGTCGACGGTGACGGAGTCCAGGCCGAGCACCTCGGCGTAGGCCGCGCAGAGCAGTTCCTCGCGCGCGTCCCGGGGGCGGCGTCCGGAGCTGAGGGCGGCGTAGTCGGAAGCCGGGAGCGCGGTCGCGTCGAGTTTGCCGCTCGGGGTGACCGGCAGGCGGTCCAGGGGGACGAGGGCGGCGGGGACCATGTACTCGGGGAGCTGTCCGGTCGCGTACGAACGCAGCGTCCTCATCAGGGAGTTCACGTCCCGGAAGGGTGCAGGGCGGTTGGCGCGGGATACGGCGCCGTTCACCTCGTACGGTCCGGGGAGCGGTGTCTCGGAGGGGGCGAGGAGCACGTCGAGGCCGCCGTCGTCGGAGCCGCCGTTCCAGGTGACAGCCACGCGGAGACCGTGCCGGGCGCCGAGGGCGTGGAAGGCCTCGGGGTCGGGGGCGTCGGCCGGTGCCGGGGTGTGGCTGCTGTCGTCGAGGGTCGCCAGCGCGGCCAGGTCGCGGGCGAGACGGGCGTTGGGCACGCCCGTGATCCGCAGCGGGGCACGGCCGTCGGCGAGCAGCGCGTCGACGGCGTCGAGTCCGTTCAGCCCGGACCACGCCGTGGTGTACGGGGCGGCGGGGGCGGCTGTCGTGGCGGGGGCGTCGGACCGCTTGCGCAGGACGACGTCGTACCGGTACCGGGTCAGTTCGTTGTGGTGGCTGCCCCGCTTGACGCGGATGTCGGCGTCGAAACCGTCCAGGGTGGCGAAGAAGTCGGGGTCGAGGAGCAGTTCGCCCTCCCAGGCGACCGATCGCTCGACGGCGGCGCGCAGGGCCTGCTTGTCCTCGGGGTCGGCGGCTCGACGGGTCTCCACCGCGGCGCGCAGGCACCGGAGCAGGCGGGCGTTGCGGACGTCGCCCACGAACAGGCTGCCGCCCGGCGCCAGCAGTTCTCCGGCGGCGCGCAGCACGTCGGCGAGATAGCCGGCTCCGGGGAAGTACTGGGCGACGGAGTTGAGGACGACGGTGTCGAAGTGGCCGCGTGGCAGACCGGTGGTGTCGTGCGCGGGGCGGGCGTCGAGCCGGACGCGTCCGGCGAGTCCCCCGGCGGACGCGATCTGGGCGCGCAGGGCCCGCACGGCTTCCTCGGAGAGGTCGGTGCCCCAGTACTCCTCGCAGTCCGGCGCCAGGCGCGAGAGGAGGAGGCCGCTGCCGACGCCGATCTCCAGGATCCGGCGCGGCCGGAGTTCCCGGACGCGGGCGACGGTCGCGTCGCGCCACTCCCGCAGCTCCCGGACCGGGAGGGGCAGGCCGTCGTACATGCTGTTCCAGCCCGCGAAGTTCTCGCGCAGCCCCCCGGTGCCCTGGTCGTGGGCCGGGGTGTCCTCGCGCCGGCCCTCGGCTCCCGCGGCGGAGTACAGCAGCTCGTGGAGCTCCTTCCACTCCCGGACCCGCTCGTCGGCACCGGCGCCCGCTCCCGCGTCGAGGGAGGGGACGACATAGGCGGCGAGCCTGCGGTCGCCGGGCCTGTCCTCGCGGATGACGACCGCGGCCTGGTCGACGGCGGGATGGGCGCGCAGGACCGACTCGATCTCGCCCGGCTCGACGCGGAAGCCGCGGATCTTCACCTGGTCGTCCGCGCGCCCCAGGAACTCCAGGCGGCCGTCGGCCTTCCAGCGCACGAGGTCGCCGGTGCGGTACAGCCGCTCCCCGAGGTCGCCGAAGGGGTCGGCGACGAAGCGTTCGGCGGTCAGACCGGGCCGTCCGAGATAGCCGCGGGCCAGTCCGGCGCCACCGAGGTGGAGCTCGCCCGTGACACCGGCGGGGACGGGCCGCAGCCGGGCGTCGAGGACGTAGGCGCGGGTGCCCGGGTCGGGGACGCCGATGGGCACGACGGTGCCGGCGGGGGTGTCGGGGTCGCACAGACCGAGCGTGGAGTTGGTGGTGGCCTCGGTGGGACCGTACGCGTTGAACATCATCCGGCCGCGGGCATAGCGGCCGACGAGCTCGGGCGAGACCCGCTCCGTGCCGGCGAGCAGGGTGGCCGGTGGCAGTACGACGTCCTCGGGCAGCGCGGCGAGGAGGGCCGGCGGGAGGATCATGAAGGTGATGCCGTGGGCGTGGGCGTATTCGGCGAGCGGAGCACCCGGGACGCGCAGTTCGGTGGGCACGACGACGAGGCGGCCGCCGGAGAGCAGGCCGAGGCACAGGTCCCAGAAGGCGACGTCGAAGCTCGGTGAGGCGAACTGGAGGACGCGGCTGTGCGGTCCGATCCCGAACCGCTCGGTCTGGGTGGCGACGAGTTTGGCGACACCGGCGTGGGAGAGCACCACGCCCTTGGGGCGGCCGGTGGAACCGGAGGTGTAGATGACGTAGGCGGCACCCGCGACGGCCAGCGGACCGCGGTCGGACTCCCCCGGGTCGTGGACCGGGCTCGACGCCAGCTCGCTCCTCGTCCCGGGCGCGTCGAGGACCAGGACCTCCGTGCCCGGGCACGGCGGGATGTCGCCGGCCACCTCAGCCGTCGTGATCAGGCAGACGGGTGAGGCGTCGGCCAGCATGTACGAGACGCGGTCGGCCGGGTAGTCGGTGTCGACGGGGAGATAGGCCGCGCCCGCCTTGAGCACCGCGACCTCGGCGACGATCAGCTCGGCGGAGCGGGGGACGGCGAGGGCCACGACCCGTTCGGGTCCGGCGCCGCGCGCGATGAGGGTGTGGGCCAGCCGGTTGGCGCGTTCGGCGAGTTCGGCGTAGGTCAGGCGGACGTCCTCGAAGACCAGCGCGACGGCGTCCGGCCGCAGGCGCACCTGTTCGGCGAACATCTCCGGCCAGGTGCGGGAGGCGACGTCGTGCCGGGTGTCGTTCCAGTCCAGGAGGACGCGGTGGCGCTCCTCGGCCCCGAGCAGTTCCAGTTCCCCGACGAGGGCGTCGGGGCGGGCCAGGGCGTCGGCCAGCAGGGTGGCGTAGTGGTCCGCCACGCGGTGGGCCGTGGCATCCATGAACAGGTCCGGACGGTAGATCAGCCGCAGCTCGTCGGGGCCGACTTCGAGGGTGAGGTCCAGCGGGGGGCGGAGGACGTCCGAAGCGGCGGACGGCACGGGCTCGCCGGGACCGGCCGCGCCCTCTGAGGCCTCGCCGGTCTCAACGGCAACTACCGGCACGGGCTTTGACGCCTCGCCGACCTCAACGGTTGCCGCCTCCACGCCCCTTGGCGCCTCGCCGGTCACAGCTCGGAACGCCGTGTTGAACAGCAGGCCCCCGCCACGGGTCGGCTCCGGAACCAACTGGGCGATCAGCAGGTCGAGCTCGACCGGGTGGGCGCGCGCCTGCGCGCACGCCGCGGCCGCCCGGTCCACCAGTTCCGCGAACGCGGTGCCGCCGTCCACCGCGACCCTGACCGGCAGCCCCTCGACCCCGACGGTGATGTCGTGTGCGCCGCCGTACCGGTGCAGCAGAGCCACGTACGCGGCCAGCAGGGTCGGCTCGTCGGCCGCGTGGGCGAGCGCGCGGCGCAGGGTCCGCCGGTCGCCGCCCGACCGCGCCGGATACGGGAAGTCGACGGGCAGCGAGGCCTCTTGAGGGAGCGGATCCAGCCGCCGGCGCCAGTACGCCGCCACGCCGTCGTCGACACCCGACACACGATCTTCGATAGCGGACACAGGTGACCGTGCCTCCCGAATGCGCGGAACCGGCTCAGCCGGAGGACCGCGGCCATACTAAGGTAAGGATTACCTAACCAAAAGGCCATGGCCTCGGAGATTGCCGAGTCGCCCACTACGATTAAGGCCTGCCTAACCTAAGGGAGTTGGCCGTTGGAGACCGCAAGGTGACCGGGGGCAAGCGTGTCCGCCCCGTCGTTCTGGTGACGCTGCTGAGCACGGTCCTGGCCGGGCTCTGTCTGGTGTCCATCGCCGTCGGCGCGGCCGGAATCCCGCTCGACGACGTGGTGCGGGCCCTGTTCGGCCACCCGCCGAGCCGGCTCGTCGACAACATCGTCTGGACCGCGCGGATCCCCCGGACCACGCTCGGCCTCACCGCCGGCGCGGCACTGGGCCTGGCCGGGGCGCTCATGCAGGCGCTGACGCGCAATCCACTCGCCGACCCGGGAGTCCTCGGGGTCAGCGCGGGGGCGTCGTTCGCCATCGTGGTGGCCGTGGGGGTGTTCGGGTTCGGCTCGTTCTACGGATACGTGTGGTTCGCCTTCGCCGGCGCCCTCGCGGCGAGCGTGCTGGTCTACTTCCTGGGCGGGCTCGGCCGTTCCGGGCTCACGCCGGTCAAGCTGGCGCTCGCCGGCATCGCGGTGACCTCGATGCTGTCCTCCCTGACCAGCGCGATCGCCCTCACCGACCCGGACGCCCTGGACCGCTACCGCTTCTGGTCCGCGGGCTCGATGGCCGACCAGGACTCGACCACCGTCCTGCGCATCCTGCCGTTCCTCGCCGTGGGCGCGGCGCTGGCGCTGGCCTGCGCGCCCGCCCTCAACAGCCTGGCCCTGGGCGACGACGTGGCCGCCTCGCTCGGGCGCCGGCTGGGTCTGGTCCGCCTCCAGGGTGTCACCGCGATCACCCTGCTCACCGGCGCCGCGGTCGCGGTGATCGGCCCCGTCGTCTTCATCGGACTGGTCGTGCCGCACATCGCCCGGGTGCTGGCCCGCTCGGCGGGCCTCGGGCCGGACCACCGCTGGCTGCTGCCGCTCTCCGCCGTCCTCGCCCCGTGTCTGCTGCTCACCGCCGACATCCTCGGCCGGGTCGTGGCTCGGCCCACCGAGGTCCAGGCGGGCGTGATCGTCGCCTTCATCGGCGGACCGTTCTTCATCGCCCTGGTCCGCCGCCAGCGCCTGGCGGAGGTGTAGCGTGCCCGATCCCGTGGTCACCGACCCGACCGTGAACTCCACCCCCAACCCCAAGGCGGGCGGCGCCGGTTCGGGCCGGCCGCCGCTGTCGTCCTCCTTCCGCGCCTACCGTCTCGCCGTGCCGCCCGTCTCCGGAATCCTGCGGCCCCGGCTCGTCGCGCTGTGCTCGGTGCTGGGCGTCGGCACCTTCCTGCTGTTCTGCTGGGGCCTGACCATCGGCGACTATCCGATCGGCTTCGCGGACGTCGTACGCGCCCTGGGCTCCTCCGGGGACCCCGGCACCGTGCTGGTCGTCCAGGACCTCCGGCTGCCGCGCGCGCTGGTCGGGCTCCTCGCCGGAACGGCGTTCGGCGTCTCGGGCGCGCTGTTCCAGACGATGACCCGCAATCCCCTGGCCAGCCCGGACATGATCGGCCTCACGCAGGGCGCCGGTACCGCCGTCGTCGCCGGCCTCGTGCTCGGCTGGGACGCGGGCCTCGGAACCCAGTCGCTCGGTCTGCTCGGCGCGCTGGCCACCGCCTTCCTCGTGTATCTCCTCGCCTGGCGGCGCGGCACCACCGGGTACCGGATCATCCTGGTCGGCATCGGCGTCTCCTGGATGTGCGCGAGCGCCACCGACTACCTGATGGCCAAGGGCGGGCGCTTCGAGGCGCAGGCCGCCCTCGGCTGGCTGGTGGGCAACCTCAACGGCCGCACCTGGGAGGAGACCCGGCCGCTGGCCGTCGCACTGGCCGTGCTGCTGCCGGCGGCTCTGCTGCTCGGACGGCTGCTGCGTACCCTCCAGCTCGGGGACGAGGTCGCCACCGGCCTCGGCACGCGCGTGCAGCTCGTCCGGCTGTCCATCCTGCTCACCGGGGTCGGCCTCATCGCCTTCGCCACCGCCGCCGCCGGCCCCGTCGCCTTCGTCGCGCTGGCCGCGCCGCAGATCGCCCAGCGTCTGGCCCGTACCGCCTGGCCCCCGACCGTCGCCTCCGGGCTCACCGGAGCCCTGGTGGTCCTGGGCAGCGACCTCATCGCCCGCACCCTCGTCTCCGGCACGGAACTCCCGGTCGGCATCGTCACCGGCGTCCTCGGCGCGCCGATCCTGCTCTGGCTGCTCGTCCGCGCCAACCGCGCGGGTTCAGGAGGTTGATCCCATGTCGGCGAATCCCCAGTCGGCGGACGTCCCACCGGCCGACCGCGTGCCGGGAGCGGGCCCGGACCTGCGGGCCACCGGTCTGCACCTGGCCTACGACAGCCGGACGGTGGTGGACGGCCTGGACCTCGTCGTGCCGCCGGGCCGGATCACCGCGATCGTCGGCGCCAACGCGTGCGGCAAGTCCACGCTGCTGCGCGCCCTCGCCCGGCTGATGACACCTCGTAGCGGCACCGTCCAACTGGACGGCAGGGCGCTGCACTCCATGCCGTCACGGGAGCTCGCGCAACGGCTCGGCATCCTGCCGCAGAGTCCCGTCGCACCGGAGGGGCTGACCGTCGTCGACCTGGTCAACCGCGGCCGCTCGCCGCATCAGACCTGGTGGCGGCAGTGGTCGAGGGCGGACGAGCAGGCCGTGCGGGCGGCGTTGGCCGCCACCGGTATGACAGACCTCGCGGACCGGCCCGTCGACGAACTGTCCGGCGGACAGCGCCAGCGGGCCTGGATCGCCATGGCGGTCGCCCAGGGCACCGAGGTCCTGCTCCTCGACGAACCGACGACCTATCTGGACCTGGCGCACCAGATCGACGTGCTGGACCTGATCACCGACCTCAACCGGCGGGAGCACCGGACCGTCGTGATGGTGCTGCACGACCTCAACCAGGCGTGCCGGTACGCCGATCACGTCGTCGCCATGAAGGCCGGGCGGATCGTGGCCGAAGGCCCCCCGGCCGAGGTCATCACCGTCACGACCGTCGAGGACGTCTTCGATCTGAACTGCGCGATCACCACGGACCCGGTGAGCGACACCCCGCTGGTCATTCCGATGGGACGGCACCACGGCGCGCCCGCCCTGGAGACCGCGGCACGGGCCGACTGAGCGGTCCCCGGGAGCTGTCCGGGCCCGGCTCCGGGTCCGGACCCCCCGCCGGGTCCCTGCCGGCCTCGCGGGACAGGCCCGTGCGGCCGGGTGAACCGGTGATCGCCGGCTGGGTGAAGGGGCGATGGCCGGCCGGGGGTGAGGGACTTCGGGACTACCGCCGCCCGGCGTCCGGCACGATCGTGGTGCCGCGGCCCCCGGCGAGCCCGTGGAGGAGTGCGTGCGGCGCACGGCCGTCGAGGACCCGGGCCGTGGCCACCCCCACCCGGACCGCCCGTAAGCATGCCTCCATCTTGGGCGCCATGCCGCCGTCGAGCCGGGGCAGCAGCGACTCAAGCTCGGCGACGGTGACACGGTCGACGACTTGGCCGCTGTCCGGCCAGTTCGCGTACAGGCCCGGCACATCGGTCAGGACGACCAACGCGTGCGCTCCGAGCGCGGCTGCCACCGCCCCGGCCGCGGTGTCCGCGTTGACGTTGTAGACCTGGCCGTCCTCGCCGCGGCCCACGGAGGACACGACGGGAATATGACGGTGCCTCAACAGCAGGGTCAGGACAGCGGTGTTGACCCGGACCACGTCTCCGACCAGTCCGATGTCCACGCGCTCGCCGCCCACTTCGGCGTACCGTTTCACGGCCGTGAGCGTGCGCGCGTCCTCGCCGCTGAGCCCGACGGCGTACGCGCCCCGCTCGTTGAGCAGTCCGACCAGCTCCTTCTGGACCTGCCCGGAGAGCACCATCCGCACCACGTCCATGGTCTCGGGTGTGGTGACCCGGAGCCCGCCCAGGAAGGCGGACTCGATGCCCAGCCGCTCCAGGTGGGCGCCGATCTGCGGGCCGCCGCCGTGCACCACGACCACCCTGACCCCGCCCCGCCGCAGGGCGAGGACGTCCTGGGCGAAGGCCCGCCGCCGCGGCGCGTCCGCCATCGCGTGGCCGCCGTACTTGACGACGACCGTGCGGCCGCGCAGCCGCTCGACGGGCGGGAGCGGGTCGGCCAGGCCGAGCGGAGTGCTCACGGACGGGCCGTGAGGTAGCCGCCCATGGTCCGGAAGTAGTCGGTGGCCGCGTGCTCGGCTCCGTCCTCGGTGCGCACCCGCCGGACCAGCAGCCCGGGCAGCCGGCCGTTCCTGGCCTGCGCTCCGGCCACGACGACGATGCCGTCGTCCTCGCGGATGAAGATCCGGCCCGGCGTGCCGCCGTAGCGTCCGCGGGACACGGCGGCGTCGACGACACGGATCCGCTCGCCGCGATGGTGGGTGAAGGCGTTCGGGTACGGGTCCGACTGGGCGCGCACCAGGCGCTCCAGGTCCTCGGCCGGCCAGGTCCAGTCGATACGGCTGTCCTCGGCGGAGCGCTTGTGGAAGAAGCTCGCCCTGCCGCGGTCCTGGGGTATCCAGCGGGCCCGCCCGGAGGCGATCAGGCCGAGGGATTCGGTCACGACCGGCGTGATCAGGTCCACGGTGCGGTGGAAGAGGTCGGTGACCGTGTCGGTCGCGCCGACCGGGACCGCGCGCTGCAACAGGATGTCCCCGGCGTCCAGTTCGGCGTTCATGCGGTGCGCCGTGACACCGACCTCGCGCTCGCCGTTGATCAGCGCCCAGATGAGGGGCGAGAAGCCGGCGTAGGCCGGCAGCAGCGAATCGTGGATGTTGAGCGTGCCGTGCGGGGGGAGATCGAAGACCTCCGGAGGAAGCACGGTGCGCCAGTTGTTGGCGACGATGATGTCCGGCGCCGCGTCCCGCAGCGCGGCGAGGAGTTCGGGGTCGTCGGGCCGGTTGCGCAGCAGCACCGGGATGCCGTGCTTGTCGGCGAGGTCGGCCACGGAGTCGTCCCAGATCTTTTCGTAGGCGTGCTCGCTCTTGGGATGGGTGACCGCCAGCACCACCTGGTGGCCGGACTCCAGCAGGGCCTGGAGCGTGCGATGCCCCCAGGTCTGGTAGCCGAACATGACGACCCGCATAGTCGATCCTCTCTTGGAGACCACCATTGCAAGGTAAGGCTAACCTTATTTACCATCAGGGGCGCCCAAGGGAAGGGAAGTTGCGGTGAACGCACTGCACGACGAACCGGACGCCATACACGACGTACTCGGGATCGGTTTCGGCCCGTCAAATCTCGCACTGGCCATCGCCATCGAGGAACACAACGCCCAGGCATCGGCCGAGGACCGGATCCGCGCGGAGTTTCTGGAGCGTCAGCCCTCCTTCGGCTGGCACCGCGGCATGCTGATCGACGACGCCACGATGCAGGTCTCCTTCCTCAAGGACCTGGCCACGATGCGCAACCCCACCAGCGACTTCACCTTCCTGTGCTTCCTGCGGGAGCGGGGCAGGCTGGTCGACTTCCTCAACGCGAAGACGCTCTTCCCGCTGCGGATCGAGTTCCACGAATACTTCGTCTGGGCCGCGGCCCGGCTCGCGCATCTCGTCCGCTACGACTCCGAAGTCGTCGCCGTCGAACCGGTGACCTCCGAGGACGGCGAGGTCCGCTGGTTCGACGTGACCAGCCGGGTGCCCGGCGCCCCGGAGCGCACCGTCACCCGGCGAGCCCGCAACCTGTCGGTGGCGGTCGGCCTGGAACCGCATCTGCCGCCGGACACGACGCTCTCCGACCGCGTCTGGCACAACAGTGAACTGGTCCCCCGGGTCACCGAGTTGGCCGGCTCAGGCGCTCCCGTCGAGCGGATCCTCGTCCTCGGCGCGGGCCAGAGCGGGGCCGAGGCGGTCGACTACCTGCACCGGTCGTTCCCCGCGGCGGAGATCTGCGCGGTCTTCGCGAAGTACGGCTACACACCGGCCGACGACAGCCCCTTCGCCAACCGGATCTTCGACCCCGAGGCGGTGGACGTGTACTTCCGGTCCGCGCCCGAGGTGAAGCAGTCCCTGGTGGACTACCACCGCGGCACCAACTACTCCGTGGTCGACATGGACCTCATCGAGTCGCTGTACGCCACCATGTACCGCGAGAAGGTGCTGGGCAAGGAGCGTCTGCGCCTGCGCAACGTCTCGCGCATCCGTGACGTGCGGGCCGAGGACGACCTGCTCGACGTCACGGTGGAATACCTCCCCACCGGCGAACGGGAGACCATCTCCTGCGATCTGCTCGTCCACGCGACCGGCTACCGCCCCCGGGACCTGGACACGTTGCTGGGCCGCGCCGGGAAACTTTGTCTGCGCGACGACAAGGACTCGCTGCTCGTCGGGCGCGACCACCGGGTGGACTTCTCGCCCGAGGTGACGGCGGGCATCTACGTGCAGGGCGCGACCGAGCACACGCACGGCCTCACCTCGACCCTGCTGTCCACGACCGCCGTCCGCTCCGGGGAGATCCTCGATTCCCTGCTCACCCACCGCTCGGCCGAGACGGTCCCGGCGACCGACTGCTCAGCCTGAACTCGGCTGCGCGGTAAGACAGTTGACTCCGGACAGGCCGACGCACCACGGTACGCCGACCTGTCCGGCACCACCGAGAAGCCATCCGCGCCTCCACGGCATATCTCGCCACAACTTAAGGTAGCCTCACCTAAGTTTCCGTCGTCCGTCCTTCCCGGAGGGGTATGGATGAGTGCCGCACATCCGTCGGGGCGCAGCGTCCTGAGAGGCTCGGTCGAGGGACAACGCGCACGCGTGGCGCTCGGCACGCTCCTCGCGTCCGGGCACCAGATCGGCGAGGCCCTCGTCCCCACCCTCATCGGCGTCGTCATAGACCGCGCCGTCACGGGATCCGACTCCGGCGCGCTCGTGCTGTGGCTCGCGGTCCTCGCAGCCGTCTACGCCGGACTGGCCCTCAGCTTCCGGATCGGCGCCCGGTCCGGTGAACTGGCGGCGGTCCGGGCCGAACACACCCTGCGGGTCACCCTCCTACGGCGGGTCCTGAGCCCAGGGGGCGGGACCGAGGAGGGCAGGCTGCCCGGCGCTCTGGCCAGCATCGCGACCGAGGACGCCAAACGCGTCGGCGCGGTCAACCTGGCGCTGACGCTGGGCTTCTCCTCGCTCGTCGGCATCGCCACCTGCGCGGTCGTCCTGCTGAGCACCTCGGTCGCCCTGGGACTGGTCGTCCTGCTGGGCACCCCGGTCCTGCTGTGGCTCGGGCACCTGCTGAGCAAGCCGCTGGAATCACGCAGCGAGGCCGAGCAGGACCGGGCGGCGCACGCCTCGGCCATCGCCGCGGACCTGGTCACCGGACTGCGGATCCTCAAGGGCATCGGGGGCGAGCCGGCCGCCATCGAGCGCTACCGCGCCACCAGCCGCGACTCGCTGCGCGCCACCCTGCGCGCGGCCCGGGCGCAGGCCTTCCAGAGCGGCATGGTGCTCGCACTGACCGGCTGTCTGATCGCCGCGGTCGCCCTGGTCGGCGGCCGGCTGGCCGCCCAAGGAAGCATCAGCCTGGGCCAGTTGGTGTCGGCGGTCGGGCTCGCCCTCTTCCTCGTCGGCCCACTGGAGGTGCTCGCCTGGGTCAACGCCGAACTCGCCCAGGGCCGGGCCTCGGCCACCCGGATCGCGGAGGTTCTCGCCACCGCGCCCGCCGTCACCGCGGGCGGCAGCCCCCTGCCCCAGCCGGTACGGGGCGCCGTACGGCTGGCCGGTCTCCGCCACGGCGGACTGCACGACGTCGACCTCGACGTCGCCCCCGGCGAACTGGTCGGCGTGGTGACGACCGACCCGGCGCACGCCGCCGACCTGCTGCGCTGCCTGAGCCGGCGCAGCGACCCCGACGCGGGATCGGTCGAGCTGGACGGGGTGCCCCTGCGCGACCTGGACCCGGCCGAGATCCGTACGGCGATCCTCGTGGCCGAGCACGACGCGGACCTCTTCGAAGGCACGATCCGCGGCAACGTCACGGCCGCCGCTCCCGGGACGAGCACTCCCGAGGCGGCGATGACGGCGGCCGGGGTGACCCAGGTGTCCGAGACCCTGCCCGACGGCGAGCACACGGCGGTCAGCGAACGGGGCCGGTCCCTGTCCGGCGGGCAGCGCCAACGGGTCGCCCTGGCCCGCGCGTTGGCGGCCGACCGGCCCGTCCTCGTGGTCCACGAACCGACCACGGCGGTCGACACGGTCACCGAGGCCCGCATCGCCTCGGGCATCCGTGAACTCCGCAAGGGCCGCACCACGTTGCTCGTGACCACCAGCCCCGCGCTGCTCTCGGTCACCGACCGGGTGCTGCTCATCCACGACGGCCGGGTCACGGACACGGCCCCGCACGCCGACCTGGTGCGGCGCCACGAGATCTACCGTTCGGCGGTGCTGGCATGAGCGCGGACCCGGCGACCCTGGCCGGCGAGAGCACGACCGCTCGCGAACTCCTGCCCACGGCGACCCCTGCGCGGACGCGGGCCGCCCTGCGCGAACTGGTCCGCCCCCACCGCCGTACGGCCCTCGCCTGCTTCGCCACAATGGTCGCCGCCACTGCCGTGGGACTCCTCGTCCAGCCGCTGCTGGGGCACATGGTGGACCTCGTCGCCGACCACCAGCCGCCCGGCGATCTCACGCTGCCCGCCGTCCTGCTGGTCGTGGTGGCGCTGGTGCAGGGCGGCGCGACGGCGCTCGGGCTGTCCCTGGTGTCGCAGCTCGGCGAGAGCGTCCTCGCGCGGCTGCGCGAGCTGTTCGTGGACCGGGCGCTGCGACTGCCGCTGGAACAGGTCGAGAAGGCGGGCACCGGGGACCTCAGCGCTCGCGTCACCCGGGATGTCGCACGGGTCGGCGAGGCCGTCCGTTCGGCCCTGCCCGAGCTGGTCCGCTCGGTCCTCGCCATCGTGCTCACGCTCGTCGCGCTGGCCGCGCTGGACTGGCGCTTCCTGCTCGCCGCCCTGATCGCCGTCCCCGTGCAGGCGCACACCGCGCGCTGGTACGTCCGCAACGCCGTACCCCTGTACGCCCGCGAGCGGATCGCCACCGGGGCCCAGCAGCAGCAGTTGCTGGACACCATCGCGGGTGCCGGCACCGTACGGGCGTACCGCCTGGAGGAGCAGCACACCGCGCACGTCACCGAACGCTCCTCGGCGGCCGTGGGGATGACGATGCGCGGGGTCGAGCTGGTGCTGCGGTTCTACAACCGGCTGCACGTCGCCGAGTACACGGGCCTCGCCGCCGTGCTGGTCACCGGGTTCTTCCTGGTGCGTGCCGGATCGGTGACCATCGGCACGGCCACCGCCGCCGCCCTCTACTTCCACAGCCTCTTCTCGCCGGTCAACTCGGCCCTCGTCCTGCTCGACGACGCCCAGACGGCCACGGCGGCGCTCAACCGGCTGGTCGGCGTCACGGACGGCCCCGCCACCGGAACGGCACCGGTCGCCGCCGACTCCGCCACCGACCCCACCGACCCTGACACCGGTTCCGCCGACAGGAACACCGGCAGCGAACCGTCCACCCCGGACACCGAACCGTCGCGCGCGGTCGCCGTGGTCGGTGTCCACCACGCCTACGAGCCCGGCCGGCCGGTGCTGTGGGACGTGCACCTCACGCTGCGGCCCGGGGAGCGGGTGGCCCTGGTCGGCCCGAGCGGCGCGGGCAAGACCACCCTGGCCAAGCTCATCGCCGGTGTCCACCGGCCGGCCGTCGGCTCCGTCCACCTGCCCGGTACGAGGGCGCCGGGCGGGCTGTCCGTCGCCCTGGTCACCCAGGAGACGCACGTCTTCGCCGGGCCGCTCGCCGCGGACCTGCGGCTGGCCCGGGACACGGCCGGCGACGACGAACTGCGCGCCGCGCTCGCCACCGTCGACGCGCTCGACTGGGTCGAGGCCCTGCCCGACGGACTCGCCACCGTCGTGGGCGAGGGCGGCCACCGGCTCACCCCCGCCCAGGTCCAGCAACTCGCCCTGGCCCGCCTGGTGCTGGCCGATCCGCCGGTGGCCGTCCTCGACGAGGCGACGGCCGAGGCCGGCAGTACCGGCGCCCGGCTGCTGGAGCGGGCCGCGGCCCGGGCGATCGAGGGGCGCACGGCCCTCGTCGTCGCCCACCGCCTCACCCAGGCCGCCGCCGCGGACCGGATCGTCGTCATGGAGGACGGCCGGATCGTGGAGAGCGGCCGCCACGACGAACTGTGCGCGGCGGACGGGACCTACGCCTCCCTCTGGCAGGCCTGGTCCGGCACGCGTGCGCACGCCGACCACCCCCCGCACACCAACACCGCTCCGACCCCGAAGGACCACTGATGCCCGGCTCTTTGAGAGGCACACGGCTCGCCGCGGCCCTCGCCTCCGTCCTCATGCTCCTCAGCACCGTCGCGGCCTGCGGCTCCTCGGGAAGCACCGACGACGCCGGCTCCGCGAAACCCGCGGCCTCGGGCAAGGCATGGCCCGTCACCATCGCGCACAAGTACGGCGACACGACCATCACGTCCGAGCCCGAGCGGATCGTCACGGTGGGCCTCACCGACCAGGATGCCGTGCTCGCCCTCGGCAAGGTGCCCGTCGGTACCACCGAATGGCTCGGCGGCTACAAGGGAGCCATCGGCCCCTGGGCCGCCGGCAAGGCGGCCGGAGCCACGACCCCGACCGTCCTGAAGGACACCGGCACCGGCCCGCAGACGGAGAAGATCGCGGCACTGCGCCCCGACCTGATCCTCGCCGTCTACGGCGGCCTCACCAAGGCGCAGTACACGACCCTGTCCAAGTTCGCCCCCGTGGTGGCCCAGCCGAAGGAGTACAACGACTTCGGCGTGCCGTGGCAGAAGCAGACCGAGATCATCGGAAAGGCGCTCGGCCAGGAGTCGAAGGCCAGGTCACTGGTCTCCGGCGTCGAGGCCGACATCAAGGCCGCCGCCGCGAAGAACCCCGCGTTCGCCAAGTCCAGTGCCGTCATGGCCACCCCGTACGAGGGCATCTTCGTCTTCGGCAGCCAGGACCCCCGTTCCCGTCTGCTCACCGGCCTCGGCTTCACCCTTCCGGCCGATCTGGACAAGGTCATCGGTGACGAGTTCGGCGCCAACATCAGCAAGGAGCGCACCGATCTCCTGGACACCGACGCCATCGTGTGGATCGTGTCGGACACCGCCAAGGACGAGGCCAAGCTGCACCAGGACGCCCTCTACGCCGACCTGAAGGTCGCGCGCCAGAACCGCGAGGTCTACATCAAGGAGACCAGCGACTACGGCAACGCGGTGTCCTTCGTCAGCGTGCTGAGCCTGCCGTACATGCTCGACCGTCTGGTGCCGCAGCTCGCCGCGGCCGTCGACGGCGACCCCGCGACGAAGGTGCCCGCGCCGGCGGCCTGACGACCGTTTCCGGCGGGCCGCGCATGCCCGCCGGACGGCTGAGATCTGGATCACCGACAGCAAGAGGTCAAGGTCACAGCCTGGGCCTCTGCTGTCGCCCTAGTGCTCTGACCTAGCATCCGAGCATGACAGTCCTGCCCAACGACGGGCTCGCGCTGGCCGCCGAGTTCCCTTCCGCGACCCATGACCAGTGGCAGCTCCTGGTAGAAGGTGTGCTGCGCAAATCGGGCAAGGAGGTCTCGGGCGCGGCCGCCGAGGACGCGCTGTCCACCTCGCTCGAGGACGGTCTCGCCACCAGGCCCCTGTACACCGCACGCGACGCGGCCGCCGACGCCGGTTTCCCCGGCTTCGCCCCCTTCGTCCGGGGCGGCAGGCCCGAGGGCAACACCGTCGGCGGCTGGGACGTACGGCAGCGGCACACGGCGGCGGACAACGCCCTGGTGCTCGGCGACCTGGAGAACGGCGTCACCTCGCTGTGGCTCACGGTCGGCGAGGGCGGCGTTCCGGTCTCCTCGCTCGAAGCGGTCCTGGACGGCGTCTACCTCGATCTGGCGCCCGTCGTCCTCGACGCGGGTCGTGACGTCGAGGCGGCGGCCCAGGAGTTGCTGCGGCTGTACGCGGCACGAGGCGTCGCACCGGGTGCCGCGCGCGGCAACCTCGGCGCGGACCCGCTCGGCCACGAGGCCCGTACGGGCACGGCGATGGACTTCGCCCCGGTCGTCCCGCTCGCCCTGCGGTGCGCCGACGCGTACCCCGGACTGCGGGCACTGACCGTCGACGCGCTCCCGTACCACGAGGCGGGCGGCTCGGCCGCTCAGGAGCTGGGCGCCTCGCTGGCGACCGGCGTCGCCTATCTGCGCGAGCTGACCGAGGCGGGCCTGTCCGTCGAACAGGCCTGTGCGCAACTGGAGTTCCGGTTCGCGGCGACCGCCGACCAGTTTCTGACGATCGCCAAGCTGCGGGCGGCGCGCAGGCTGTGGGCGCGGGTCGCCGAGGTGTGCGGGGCGCCGGGCGCGGGTGCGCAGACGCAGCACGCCGTGACCTCGCCGGTGATGATGTCGCGCCGCGACCCGTGGGTGAACATGCTGCGCGCGACCATCGCGACGCTCGCGGCCGGCGTGGGCGGCGCCGAGTCCGTCACCGTCCTGCCCTTCGATCACGCTCTCGGTCTGCCGGACGCGTTCGCACGGCGCATCAGCCGCAACACCTCGACGATCCTCATCGAGGAGTCGCACCTGTCCCGGGTGATCGACCCGGCGGGCGGCTCCTGGTACGTGGAGAAGCTGACCGACGAACTCGCCCACGCGGGCTGGGAGTTCTTCCAGGGGATCGAGCGGGACGGCGGCCAGGCCGCGGTCCTGCGCTCGGGCCGGCTGGCGCGCGACCTGGCGGAGACCTGGGCGGCCCGCTCGGTGAAGCTCGCCAAGCGGCGCGAACCGATCACCGGTGTCAGCGAGTTCCCGCACCTGGCGGAGCGCCCGGTGGAGCGCGAGCCCGCTCCCGAGGCACCCTCCGGGGGTCTGCCGCGGGTGCGGCGTGACGAGGCCTACGAGGCGCTGCGGGCCCGCTCCGACGCGCATCTCGCCGCCACCGGGGCCCGCCCCCGGATCTATCTCGCCACGATCGGCCCGGCCGCCGCGCACACCGCGCGGAGCACCTTCGTCGCCAACCTGTTCCAGGCCGGCGGCATCGAGCCCGTCACGGACGGCTCGTTCGAGGACAGCGGGGCCACCGAGGCCGTCCTGTGCTCCAGTGACGCGCTCTACGAGGAGCGGGCCGCGAGCACGGCCGAAGCCCTCGCCGCGACCGGGGCCCGGCACGTCTTCCTGGCCGGCCGCCCCGCGGACCACGCCGGTGTCGACTCCTATGTCTTCGCGGGCTGCGACGCCGTCGCCGTCCTCTCCGCCACCCTCGACCGCATGGGAGTGTCCTCCTGATGGGAATCCCCGACTTCTCCGGGATCGACCTGGGGACGCCCACCGCCGAAGGCGGCGCCGACGAGTGGAAGGCCGCCGCCGACAAGGCCACGGGCGCCGGTGACGCGTTCTGGGAGACCCCGGAGGGCATCGCGGTCAAGCCGCTGTACACCGGCCGTGACGTGGAGGGCCTCGACTTCCTGGACACGTACCCGGGCATGGCACCGTATCTGCGCGGCCCCTACCCGACGATGTACGTCAACCAGCCGTGGACGATCCGCCAGTACGCGGGCTTCTCCACGGCCGAGGAGTCCAACGCCTTCTACCGCCGCAACCTCGCCGCGGGCCAGAAGGGCCTGTCGATCGCCTTCGACCTGCCCACGCACCGCGGTTACGACAGCGACCACCCCCGGGTGACGGGCGATGTCGGCATGGCGGGTGTGGCCATCGACTCCATCTACGACATGCGGCAGCTCTTCGACGGCATCCCGCTGGACAAGATGACCGTGTCGATGACGATGAACGGCGCCGTGCTGCCGGTGCTGGCGCTCTACATCGTGGCGGCGGAGGAGCAGGGCGTACCGCCCGAGAAGCTGGCCGGAACCATTCAGAACGACATTCTGAAGGAGTTCATGGTCCGCAACACCTACATCTATCCGCCGAAGCCGTCGATGCGGATCATCTCCGACATCTTCGCGTACACCTCGCAGCGGATGCCGCGCTACAACTCCATCTCCATCTCCGGATACCACATCCAGGAGGCGGGCGCGACGGCCGACCTGGAGCTGGCGTACACCCTCGCGGACGGTGTGGAGTACATCCGGGCGGGCCGCGAGGCGGGCCTGGACGTGGACGCGTTCGCGCCCCGGCTCTCGTTCTTCTGGGCGATCGGCATGAACTTCTTCATGGAGATCGCCAAGATGCGGGCGGCGCGCCTGCTGTGGGCCAAGATGGTCCGGCAGTTCGACCCGAAGAACGCCAAGTCCCTTTCCCTGCGCACCCATTCGCAGACGTCCGGCTGGTCGCTGACCGCGCAGGACGTGTTCAACAACGTGACGCGTACGTGCGTGGAGGCCATGGCGGCCACCCAGGGCCACACCCAGTCGCTGCACACCAACGCGCTGGACGAGGCGCTCGCCCTGCCCACCGACTTCTCCGCGCGGATCGCCCGCAACACCCAGCTCCTGATCCAGCAGGAGTCCGGGACGACCCGGGCCATCGACCCGTGGGGCGGCAGCGCGTACGTGGAGAAGCTGACGTACGACCTCGCCCGCCGGGCCTGGCAGCACATCGAGGAGGTCGAGGCGGCGGGCGGCATGGCGCAGGCCATCGACGCCGGCATCCCGAAGCTCCGGATCGAGGAGGCGGCGGCCCGTACACAGGCCCGCATCGACTCCGGCCGCCAGCCGGTCATCGGCGTCAACAAGTACCGCGTGGAGTCCGACGAGCAGATCGACGTCCTCAAGGTCGACAACTCCTCCGTCCGCGCGCAGCAGATCGAGAAGCTGCGCCGGCTGCGCGCCGAGCGCGACGACCGCGAGGTCCAGGACACGCTCGAGGATCTGACGCGGGCGGCGGCCGGGGAGGGCAACCTGCTGGAGCTGGCGGTACGCGCGGCCCGCGCGAAGGCCACCGTCGGTGAGATCTCCGACGCCCTGGAGAAGGTGTACGGGCGCCACTCCGGCCAGATCCGTACGATCTCCGGGGTGTACCGCAACGAGGCAGGGGAGTCGCCTTCCGTGGACCGCACCCGGACGCTGGTGGACGCGTTCGAGGAGGCCGAGGGCCGGCGCCCGCGCATCCTGGTCGCCAAGATGGGCCAGGACGGTCACGACCGCGGCCAGAAGGTGATCGCGACCGCCTTCGCCGACCTGGGTTTCGACGTCGACGTCGGCCCGCTGTTCCAGACGCCGGGTGAGGTCGCCCGTCAGGCGGTGGAGGCGGACGTGCACATCGTGGGCGTCTCGTCGCTGGCCGCCGGGCACCTCACCCTCGTACCGGCGCTGCGCGAGGAACTGGCGGCGGAGGGCCGGGAGGACATCATGATCGTGGTCGGCGGGGTGATCCCGCCGCAGGACGTGCCGACGCTGCTGGAGATGGGCGCCGCGGCGGTCTTCCCGCCCGGGACGGTGATCCCGGACGCGGCGTACGACCTCGTCCAGCGGCTCTCTGCCGACCTCGGGCACGACCTGTGATCCAACTCGACACCTATGTCAAGGGTGTGCTCGACGGGAAGCGGGCGCTGGTCGCCCGCGCCATCACGCTCGTCGAGTCCACCCGGCCCCAGCACCGGGCGCTGGCGCAGGAGTTGCTGACCGAACTCCTCCCGTACAGCGGGAAGGCCCGGCGGATCGGCGTCAGCGGGGTGCCGGGCGTGGGCAAGTCGACGTTCATCGACGCGTTCGGCACGATGCTGACCTCGCTCGGACACCGGGTCGCGGTCCTCGCCGTCGACCCGTCGTCCACGCGTACGGGCGGCTCGATCCTCGGGGACAAGACCCGTATGGAGCGCCTGGCCGTGGACCCGGCCGCGTTCATCCGCCCCTCGCCCACCGCCGGCACGCTCGGCGGGGTGGCGAAGGCGACCCGTGAGTCGATCGTGGTGATGGAGGCGGCCGGCTACGACGTGGTGCTGGTGGAGACCGTCGGCGTCGGCCAGTCCGAGACGGCGGTCGCGAACATGGTCGACTCCTTCATGCTGTTGACGCTGGCCCGTACCGGCGACCAGTTGCAGGGCATCAAGAAGGGTGTCCTGGAGCTGGCCGACGTGATCGCCGTCAACAAGGCGGACGGCCCGCACGAGCGTGACGCGCAGTCCGCCGCGCGTGAACTGGCGGGCGCGCTGCGGCTGATGCACGGCAGGGACGCCGCCTGGACGCCGCCGGTGCTGAGTTGCAGCGCCCGCGAGGCGGCCGGCCTGGACACCGTCTGGGACCGTCTGGAGCAGCACCGGGTGCTGCTCGACTCGACCGGCCGTCTCGCCGAGAAGCGCCGTGACCAGCAGGTGGACTGGACCTGGACCATGGTCCGGGACGAGCTGCTCGGCCGCCTGCACGCCGATCAGGCCGTACGGGCCGTCGCCCCCGACCTCGAACGACAAGTTCGGGAGGGCGGGTTGACCGCCACGCTGGCGGCGGAACGCATTCTCGAGATCTTCGGCGGCGAAAGCCGCTGAGCCGAACGGGGTGGTGGCGGGGCAGGTCGGAGCCCGGCCACCACCCATGGGCACATCGACGGCGGGCCACTCCCCATAGGCACGTTGACGGCGGGCCCCATAGGCACGTCGACGGCCGGTCACCCCCATAGGCACGTCGACGGCCGGTCACCACCCAATAGGCATGTTGACGGTCGGTCACGCCATCGGCACTCGCCCCGCGCGCCTCTGGCCGCACGTCATGAACACAGGGCGCCCCGCCGCCGTACCTCGTGGAACCGGAAGTGATCCGGTGCGCCCACGGCTCCTTCGCCCTTCGCCCTCCCCCATGGGGGCGTCGCGCCCGGAGCGGCGGTCGCCGCTGCGCGAGGTGGAGACGATGCAGAGACTCAGAGCGGAAGTACCGCGGCGCGGTACGTCAATATTCATGCCGCGGATGTTCAGGACGCGTTCAGGTTGGTCTTGTCAAGGTTCGACAGAGATCAAATCCCGCATATCCCCCCACACCGCCGGAGTATCAATCGATGACGACGCCCGTGATGAAGAAGCTGCCGGAAGTGACTCTGGCGTTCTGGGTCATGAAGATCGCCGCGACGACCCTGGGTGAGACCGCGGGCGACCTCTTCGCCCAGACCCTCAAGCTCGGCTACTTCGTGACCACGATCGCGCTGTTCCTGCTCTTCGTGGTGACACTGGTCGTCCAGCTCAGGTCACGCAGGTACAACCCGTTCTTCTACTGGACGGTGATCCTGTCCACCAGCATGGCCGGCACCACGATGTCCGACTTCATGAACCGCGACGCCAGCGCCAAGTACCTCTCGGGCGGCGCCACATCCCTCGGCTGGGGCCCTCAGGGCCTCGGTCTCGGCTACCCCGAGGGCGCCGCGATCCTGGTCTCGCTCCTCCTCGCGATCTTCCTCGCCTGGAAACTGAGCGGGATGACGTTCCAGATCCGGGACATCGTCACCTTCCGTGGTGAGGCGCTGTTCTGGTCGGCGATCCTCGTCTCCAACACGCTCGGCACGTCGATGGGCGACTTCCTCTCCGACAGCTCCGGCCTCGGCTACCTGGGCGGGGCGCTGCTCGTCACGGGACTGCTGGCGGTGCTCGTCGCGCTGATGAAGGTTCCGTCGGTGTCGAACGTCCTGCTGTTCTGGATCGCCTTCGTCCTCACCCGCCCGCTCGGCGCCACGGCCGGCGACTTTCTCACCAAGCCGATCGCCAAGGGGGGACTCGACCTCGGTACCGCGGGCTCGTCGGCCGTGCTGCTCATCGTTTTGTTCGGCCTCATGGCCTACGCCCACGTCAAGGAGCGCCGAGCGTCCGAGCCCGGCCCGGAGGCGCAAGCGGTCCGGCTGGAAGCCGGCAGCCGGTGAGTCCGGCCCGGCAACTTGAGTGCAGCCCGGGCGACTTCCGCCGTTCCTGACGGGTGGTCCACCCGTCACCGCGCAGTCGCCCCATGGCACCGGGTGTCCCCGGGTACGCGAGAGGCCCCCCGGATGCTTCCGAGGGGCTCTCTCGTGTGCCAGTGGGGTCAGTTCGCGGCCGGGACCGACCGACCCGAAGGAGCGGTCGCGGGCCGGGGGTTCAACAGACGCTCGGCCAACTCGCCGAAGACCAGGCCGAATCCGGCCCACAGGACGGTCTGGATGGCCAGGGCGGAGAGCCTGAACCGCCAGAGCAGGGTGGCCGGGAAGTCCTGGGGCACCTCGTTGATGACGGGCAGGAACGCGTAGGCCAGGCCGATCACCACGGCGAAGGCGGCCACCGCGACCACGGTGGCGTACCAGGTGCCCAGGCTGGGCGCGAGGCGCTTGCCGAGGATGGTGGCGGCAACAGCGAGGAGCACACTGAGGACCATCATCAGGAAGTACAGGGCGGTCCGCTTGCCGATGGTGTCGGGGTCGCCGACCGACGGCGGGTTGGCCGGGTACTTCAGGAACGGCACGACGTACACGGCCAGGAGCGCGGTCCCGGACAGCAGGAGCGCGGTCGCGCGCGGGCCGAAGCGGCCCACGCGGCCGAGGGCGAAGCAGTAGGCGAGCGCGGCGATTCCACCGAAGGAGACGCCGTAGACCAGGACACCGGTGGCGAGGCCCGCGGTGGACTGGAGGCTGCGGGAGACGAGTTCGACCTCGTGTCCGTGCGCGTGCGCGTGGGCCTCCTCGAAGCCGATGGCACTGTCGACGCTCGGTTCACCGAGCAAGTAGGCGACGACCAGGGCCAGTACACCGGCCGCGAGGCCGGCGAGCATGCCGCGTACGAGGAGGTTTCTTACCGTTGCGGAGTTCATGATGAGCGCTCTCCCTCGCGTCAGTGGCAGGGGAAGCCGAGCAGGTGGCGGGCGTCGTGCACCCACTCGTGGACGTCCTCGCCGGAGACGACGGAGGTGGCGCCCTGTTCGGCGCCGACGAAGTACAGCAGGACCAGCATCAGGATGCCGAAGAAGGCCGCCCAGGGGACGATCGCACCGATCGGCAGCTTGGCGGGGAGAGCGGGGGTGGTGGCTGTCGGCGGAGCGACGGTCTGCGCCATGGCAGGACCTCCTCGGGAGTTCGCGTCCCATCTCGGTGGTGCACAGGATGACGCCTACGGGTCTGACTCACGGGGCCCAGCGTGGCTGGACGTCTCGTTCACAGTGGCGCGACCGTGCCGGATTTCCGCCGGCTTCCGTCTTGACGTCATCGATATCGGACCGACCGTACCGCGCGGCGCGATTCTGGCCAAGACCGCACCGACCGGGGTGATCTTCCTCTCGTCCCAGGTGACGGGCCGGTCCTCAGTGCCGCCCCGCGTCCGTACCGGTGCCGGACTCGCCGTCGGACAGCCCGAGTTCGCGCTCGCCCAGGGGCGTGAAGAAGCGCTCGACGTCGGCGTCGGTGACCTCGGCGAGCGTGGCCGGGGACCAGCGCGGCTCGCGGTCCTTGTCGATGATCTGGGCCCGGACGCCTTCCACCAGGTCGGGTGCGGACAGGGCGGCGCAGGAGACGCGGTACTCCTGGTCGAGGACTTGCTCCAGCGATCCGAGCCGCCGGGCCCGGCGCAGGGCGGCCAGCGTGACCTTCAGGGCGGTGGGCGAATGGCCGAGCAGGATCTCCGCCGTCTCCTTGGCGGCCGGGTCGTCGGCCGCGAGCAGCCGCCGGATGATCTCCTCGACCGTGCTTGCGCCGTAGCAGGCGTCGATCCAATCGCGCCGCTCGGTGAGCTCGGCCGGCGGGGCGGGCCGCGCGTGAGCGGCCAGGGCCTCGGCCACGGGCCTCTCGGCGAGGTCGGACACGAACCGCGGGAGCGAGGAGGACGGCAGACAGTGGTCGGCGAGGCCGCACAGCAGCGCGTCCCCGGCGCCGATCGAGGCACCCGTCAGGGCGAGATGGGTGCCGAGTTCGCCCGGGGCGAGGGTGAGCAGACGGGTGCCGCCGACGTCGGGGACGAAACCGATGCCGGTCTCGGGCATGGCGACGCGTGAGCGCTCGGTGACGATCCGGACGCTGCCGTGCGCGGAGATCCCGACCCCGCCACCCATGACGATGCCGTCCATGACCGCCACGTACGGCTTGGGGTAGCGGGCGATGCGGGCGTTGAGGTGGTACTCGTCGCGCCAGAAGGCGGCGGAGGCGGTGCCGTCCCCGTCGCGCGCGTCGTCGTGGACGACCCGGATGTCGCCGCCCGCGCACAGGCCGCGTTCTCCGGCGCCGGTGATGACGACGGTCTCGACGGCGGGGTCGTGTTCCCAGGCCGTGAGCGCCCGGTCGATCCGGCGCACCATCGCGTGGTTCAGGGCGTTCAGCGCCCTGGGCCGGTTGAGGGTGATGTGGGCGGCCCGTCCCTCGGTGCGCAGCAGGACGGATTCCTCCGCTCCGGGCATCGGGGTGCCGTTCATCCGAACACCCCGCTCGGGCGGCGGGTCACGATGGCGCACATGCTCTCGGTGGTTCCTTCCACGCTCCGGCCGGCTCGCGGGTCACGACGGCCTCCGCGCCACCGTACCCACCTGTGCTCGAACGGCCTCGCGCAGCATCCGCAGGCCGGGCATGCTCACCGCGCTCGCCTCCTGCGTGGAGCGGGCGATGACGACGGCCTTCACGTCGGATCCGGGTTGTCCGCGCGGTGCGGCACGAACGGCGGAACGAAGGCGTATCCACCTGCCGAGCCTGCGGGCTCAGACAGCCCGCAGGTACCAGCGCGGTGAGGGTGGTGTCGATCCAGGCGAGTGTCTGGGCGTCGAGGCGTCCCTCGTCGCGGCCCGACACCCCCGGAGCGCCGTGCGGACGCCGCCGCGTCGTGGATCCCTCCCTCCGCACGGCTGGGTTGCACAGCGCACCCGCCGGCCCTGTAAGCGCTGAGGCCACGACGACCACGACAGGCGCCCGGAGCGTCGGCCGCCGACCGTCACCACCGGGGTGCGGTCGCGTCGGCCCCAGGTACGTCCTCGGGCGGCCGGCGGGTGAAACCGGCTGCGTCCTCGAAACAGACGTAGCCCCCGCAGGCCGCCCTGGCCCTTGTACCTCCGCTCAGGTCGTCTCCTTCCCTACGGTGACGGCCTGCTCATCGTGTTCGGCGATCCACCGCGCGGGACCTGCGGGCTGAAGCCGAGCCGGTGCTTCAGCCTCGTGGCACCCGAGACGCTGCAAGAGAGGTGGAACTTCCTGCCGATCAGCTTGGCCACCCGAGCGGCGGTGCACACCTGGTCCTCCACCCGGCCGTGCGCGGCCGGGCCCTGTTCCAGATACGCGGCCAGTTCACACACTACGAAATCCAGCCAACATTCCTGGCCCTACAGGTACTTTGCGAAAATTCACCCCGCCGAGCCGAAACCAGGAGCGGGTGCCTCTTCCTATTTCTCCGTAGACAGGCCGATCATCAGGCGGTGGATCGAGGTTGAGTTGGGGTGTCCGGGAGAGGAATCGTCCCACCATATCCCGGCGCTATCCGCGAGGTTTCCGTATGACGCGAACACGGCCCGTGGAGTCGTCACCGGATTTGAATTGCATTGACGTGCACCGCGTTTCGCGGTTGAAAAATGGTCCACCGGTTGATCTCCACCGTGGCCCCGTTGACGTCGTAGTAGATTATGTCATTGTTGCCGGTGGTGATCTTGTCCACCCAGATGCCGCCCGGGTACTCATCCCTGCCGGCGTTCGCGTAGCAGATCTCGAGAGACCCTCCCCAGGAGTGCCCTTCGACCTTCAGGAGGTCCGTCCTGCCTTGGCAGGGAACCTCGTCGATGGCGTAGGCGCTGCCGACCGGTACGGCGACGGTGAGAGCGGCGGCCGCGGCGATCACCATGGCCGAGGAACGCACCAGCTTCTTGATCCGTGACATTGCAATTCCCCCAGTGAGCTAATGCCGAATTGTGCGGTCACGTCACGGGGAAAGGTGAACCGGAATTGACCGTGCGGCCATTCTGTCACTTGCCCCGCGTCTCCACCGAGGATCGCTCAGGAGTCTCCCGCGCGGCAACCCTGCCCTTTGCCCCGGACCGAAATCAATCACCGGATGTCCTGAAGTGATCCCTGAATGTCCCAGTCCGGGTTGATTCAGGTTCTCCTGGCAGCCCGTATCGCAGCGCAAATGGCGGCCCGTCCGGACCGGCACCCGCTCGGGCGGGCGCATTTCACGGAGGTGCGCCATGCCACCAGCCTGGCCCGGACAGTTGCAGATGGTTCACTGGCCATTCACTTCGCCGCAGCTTCAGCTCGGCGTCCATCCCCGGCGGGCTTCGTGCTCCTTGATGGTCAGCCCTCTTCGCCGTCCCGCAGCACGTACAGTCCCGGCAGGTTGACCACGATCGCCTCCTGGGTGCTGCGGGCGATGACGACGACGGCCTCCTCGGCGGGGTCCGGGTTCTCCTCGCGGTGCGGCACGAACGGCGGCACGAAGATGTAGTCACCGGGCGAGGTGCGCAGCCGTACCTCCTCGGGTGTCTCCCCCGCGTCGTCGAGGAAGACGAACTCGGGGTGTCCGCTGACCACGTAGATGGCGGTCTCGGAGGCTCCGTGGTGGTGGTCCGAGGAGGCGGTGGAGGGGGCGACGTGGGTCTGGCCCATCCACAGCTTCTCGGAGCCGACGGTGGTGCCGCTGACGGCGGCGAATCTGCGCATGCCTCCGCTCTGCGCCGTGTCGCCGTCGAGGGCGCCGGCGCGGATGTGGTGCAGGCGGCTGCGCAGGGGGCGTACGGACTGCCCTTCGGCGTCCGGGAGATGGGGGTGGAAACCTTCGCCGGGGGTCGTCAACGGCTCGCTCATGATGGGGGACGCTAGAGCGGCCCGGAAAAGGATGTCAAGAGGTATCCATTGCGCTTCACCTGCGGCAATGTTCCCGCAATGTACGTGGGGAACCGGTGGAGACCCGCCCGGCGGACACCGTGTCGGGCATCATGGGCCCATGCATATCTCCGCGAAGGCGGACTACGCCACGCGGGCGCTCCTGGAGCTCGCCCGCGAACCGGCCCGCCCGCTCACCTGTGAGGCGATAGCGTCCTCGCAGCAGGTCCCGTTCCGGTTCCTCAAGTCCGTGGTGGGCGAGTTGCGCAGGGCCGGACTCGTGCGCAGCCAGCGCGGCTGCGAGGGCGGGTACTGGCTCGGCCGGCCCGCCGACGAGATCACCCTGCTGGACGTCGTACGCGCCGTGGACGGCGAGCTGATCACCCTGCGGGGCGAGCCACTGGCCGGGCTCGACTATCCGGGCCCCGCTTCCGGGCTTCCCGGGGTGTGGCGCCGTATCGAGGCGGACGCCGCGGCGGTGCTGGGCGGGACGACCCTGGCCACGCTCCTGCCCGCCGGGACAGCCGGGCGGATGGACCACAAGGGAGCCGCGTGACCCGCGCCCCGGACCGGCCGGCCCCGGACCGGCCGGCGCCGGACACGGTGAGGACGGGCGACGCGGTGAGAACACGCGACGCGGTGGATCCGGCTCCGGCGGTGGACGCCGTGGACAGGGTGGAGGTCGTGGAGTACACCGATCCGCTGTGTCCCTGGGCCTGGGGATCGGAGCCGGTGTTCCGCGGGCTCCGTACCGCGCTCGCCGGCCGGGTCCGCTGGCGGCGCGCGTACTGCGTCCTGTTCGAGGACGACGACGACCCGCCGCCCGATCCGGCCGCGGAGACCGCCTGGTACGCGCGGTACGTCGAGGACATCGCAGCCCATACGGGGGCCCCGCGGGCGCGGCGGCTGAGCCGGGTCGCGGCGAGTTCCTGGCCGTCCTCGCTGGCCGCCAAGGCCGCTGAGCGGCAGGGCGACGAGGTGGCCGAGCGGGTGGTGCGGCGGCTGCGGGAGAGCGTGTTCGTGCTCGGTGAACCGGCGGACACGGCGGCGCGGGCGTTGTCCGCGGTACAGGGCGTACCCGGCCTCGACCATGAGCGGCTGGCTGCCGACGCCGCGTCAGCGGCCGTACGGGAAGCGGTACTTGCCGACCGGGCGGAGGCGCGCCGGCCGGTCGCCGAGGTGCTGTCGGTGCGCGGGGGCTCGCCGCATCCCGGTGCCGCGAAGGAGACCACCGAGGGCGGGTACCGCTACGCGCTGCCGACGCTGCTGGTGCGCGCTCCCGCGGGACGGCGCGTCGTCCCCGGCTGGCGGCCGTACGAGGAGTACGCGTCGGCGTTCGACGAGCTGAGCCCCGGGCTGCTGACGGAGCCCGCGAGGCCGGCGCCCTCGGACGCGCTCGCGTGGTACCGGAGTCTGACCGGCCCGGAGGCGGCGGTGCTGAGCGACGGACCGTGGCCTCCCCGGGATGCCGTGCGCGTCGAGACCGGCAACGGTCCCCTCTGGCTGCACCCGGACGAGGCCACCGTACACCCGGCCCGCGACCCCGGCGCTCCTGCCACGCCCTGACGGTCCTGCGGCTGATGGCCGGTGATCGGTGGCGGGTGGCTGGTGGTCGGTGATCTGTGGTCGGTGATCTGTGGCCGGTGGCCGGGCCATGGCGACCGGCGTGGGGCACATCCGCCCACCCCTGCGGCCTCCTGATCAGTGATCAGAACCCGTCCCGCCCAATGAGACACCAATTGGTGTCCATTGACAGCCGACGAGAACCGGCCGCAGGATGTGCACCATGCTTACGACGCACCCCGCCGTGGAGTGCCGCTACGTGGACCTGCGGCGCACCTGCAGCGCTCTCTGTCGCTGACCGCCCGCCGACCGCGGCCCTTGGGCGCCTGACGCCGTCCCGCCGACTCCGGCACCAGCACCGGCCCCGAGCCGACTCGCCGTCCGGCCCCCGTCATCGCGCGCCGTCCTCCCAGCGTTTCGTCGTTTCCGCTCCCCCGGCCTCCCCGGCCCTCCTCGCGATCCGCCGACGCCTCCTGCCCTGAACGCGGCATGCCCCCGTGCGCACCGAAGCGCACACCGGCATGCGCCTCTCCGGCATGCGTGGCGTCCGTCCGCGGGGTGAGCCGCCCTCGCTCCGCGCTGCGCCGCCCCGGCGTGGGCGGGAGCCTTCGCAGAAAGAACTCCGATGCCCGGACGTCTCACGCCCCGCACCCCCGCCACGGCCTTCCGCTCCGCCCCGCGACCCGGCCGGCTGCGCACCGCCGCCCTCGGCACCGCCCTCGCCACCGTGCTCGTCCCCGCGCTCGGCGCCTGCGGCGGCGAGGCCTCCTCGTCCGCCGGCTCCGCCGCGCTGAAGTGGACCTCCTCCTACTTCCCCGCCCACTGGGACCCGGTCGTCAGCGGCAGCGGCGCCCAGTTCCGTGAACTCGCCCTGGTCTATTCATCGTTGACGCGGACGGACGAGAAGGGGAAGGCCGTCCCGGACCTGGCCAAGAGCTGGGAGTACAACGCCAAGGGTGATGTGATCACCTTCCATCTGCGGCCGAACCTGAAGTTCAGCGACGGCGCGCCGGTCGACGCCGCCGCTGTGAAGGCCGCGATCGAGCGGGCCAAGAAGCAGAAGAACTCCGCCCTGTTCGGCGACCTGACCTCGATCACTTCGGTGGACGCCAAGGGCCTCGACGCCGTGATCCACCTCAGCCAGGTCGACTACCAGATCCCCCAACTGCTGGGCGAGCGCGTCCTGCAGATCGCCAGCCCCAAGGCGGCCGCCTCACCCGACAAGCTGGACCAGAAGCCCGTCGGCGCCGGCCCGTTCATCGTCACCCAGCTCGTCCCGGGCACCAAGGCCGTCCTGAAGAAGAATCCGGACTACTGGGACGCCAAGAACATCCACATCGACAGCGTCGAGCTCAGCTCCGCCCCCGACGCCTCCACCGTCGTCTCCGGACTCCAGACCGGCGTCTACAACTTCGCCGACATAGCCCCGAGTCAGGCCGAGGCGGCCAAGAAGGCCGGACTCGACGTCTTCGTGCAGCCCGGCTTCAACGCCTCCAACCTCAGCCTCAACACCAACAAGGCACCCTTCGACAACGACAAGGCCGTCGACGCGGTCCGCTACGCGATCAACCGTCAGGAGTTCGTCGACAAGCTGACCTTCGGCTACGGCACGGTGACCAACCAGCCGTTCCCCAAGGGATACGTCGCCTACGACCCCGAGTCGGAGAACGCGTACGCCTACGACCCCGCGAAGGCCAAGAAGCTGCTGAGCGAGGCCGGTTACAAGGCCGGCGCCCTCAAGCTCAGCCTGGTCATCCCGGCCGAGGACCCGCAGGCCGAGATCGTGCAGGCGCAGTTGGCGAAGGTCGGCATCACCGTCACGATCAAGATCGACAAGAACTGGGCCACGCCGTTCTTCGCCAAGGACCTGACGTTCTCGCTGTACGGCACCACCGGCCGTGACTCCGCGGCGCAGACCCTCACCGCGCACTTCGGCCCGAACGGCCCGCTCAACCTCAGCTCGCCGTACGAGCCGTCCGGCTTCGAGGCCGCCATCGCCAAGGTCCGCCGGACCCCGCTGGACTCGCCCGACTACGCGAAGGTCCTCCAGGCGGCGACCCGGGCCGGCCTCGAGAGCAAGGCGCTGGTCTTCACGTACTCCTCGCCCAATCTCATCGCCAAGAGCAAGTCCGTCTCCGGGCTGCCGAAGAACCCCGCCCACATCGACTGGACCGGCGTGACCATCGCCGGCGGCAACTGACACCCCGCCCACGACAGAGAAGGGGCAACCCATGACGACGACGGTGGCAACGGCCCCGCCCGACGTCCGTCTCCCGGCCGCCGCAGCCAGAACCCGGCACACCCTGGGCCGCGTCCTGGCCACCCTCGCCCGGTCGGTCGCGATCTTCGTGCCCGTCTTCCTGGTCGCGACGTTCGTGACGTTCGCGCTGCGGTCGCTGAGCGGGCTCAGCCCGGCACGCATCCAACTGGGCGAGGAGGCCACTCCCGAGGCGGTCGCGCGCGTCGAGGCGCAGTGGGGCCTCGACCGGCCCTTCCTCGTCCAGTACGGGGACTGGTTCGGCGACGTCCTGCACGGCCGGCTCGGTACGAGCTGGACCAACGGCGCCGACATCTCCACCCTCATCGGCCTCGGCCTGGGCGTGAGCCTGTCGGTGGCGACCTTCGCGCTGCTCATCGGAGTCGTCGCGGGGTTCGGTCTCGGCACCCTCGCGGCCCTGCGCCGCACCACCTGGATCGACCGTGCGATCACCGGCTTCGTGACGGTGATCTCGGTGATGCCGGCCTTCGTCGTCGGCATCGTGCTGGTCGCGGTCTTCTCGGTGGGGCTGCATCTGTTCCCGTCCGCCGGATACATCCCGGCGGAGCAGGGGTTCGGACCGTGGCTCGCCCACATCACGCTGCCCGCCGTCGCGCTGAGCTTCGACGTCGTCGCCGACGTCGCCCGCCAACTGCGCGGAGGGCTCGTCGGGGCGTACGGCGAGAACTACGTGACGGGCGCGGTGGTCCGCGGGCTCGGTCCGCGCCGGATCTTCTTCGGCCATGTGCTGCGCAACGGGATCGGGCCCGCGCTCGCCACCCTCGGCCTGAAGTTCCCCGCTCTGGTCGGCGCCTCCGTCGTGACGGAGTGGATCTTCGGACTCCAGGGTTTCGGACGCTTCGCCAACGACTCGGCACAGGCCGGGGACGTGCCGGCCGTACAGGGCGTCCTCGTGGTGTCGATCGTCCTGGTCGTCGCCTTCAACCTGCTCGTCAACCTGGTGCTGGCCCGCGTCACGCCGGCCTCGCGGCGGGGGGTGTGACCATGGTGCGCCGCGTTCTCGCCCTCACCTCGGGCCGCATCGCCCTGGCCGTCCTCGCGGCGATCGCCGTGCTCGCCGTGTTCGGGCCGCTGCTCGCCCCGCACAGCCCGCTGGCCACCGGTGACCACCCGCTCGCCGACGCGTCCGGCGCCCACTGGCTGGGGACCGACTACCTCGGCCGTGACGTGCTGAGCCGGCTCCTCGACGGCTCCCGTGTCAGCGTCCTCGGCTCGCTGGAGGTCGCGTTCACGGCCCTGGCCATCGGCGCCCTCCCCGGCATCCTGTCGGTCCACCTCGGCCGGGCCTTCGAATGGGTCACCCTCCGGCTCGCCGACACGCTGGTCGCCCTGCCGTTCCTGCTGTTCGCCGTCGCCGTCGTCGCCCTGCTCGGCAACGGTCTCACCCAGGCGATGCTGGTCACGGGCGCGCTGGTGTCCCCGTTGTTCTACCGCGTGGCCCGCGCCGCCACCCTGTCCGTCGCCCGCTCGCCGTACGTGGAGGCGGCGGTCATCGCGGGCGCCTCGACCGGCTGGATCGTTCGCCGTCACCTCTGGGCCAAGGTGCTTCCGCCGATCGCGGTCGCGCTCGCCCAGACGGTCGGCGTCGGATTCGTCATCGTGTCGAGCCTGACCTTCCTCGGGATCGGGGTCCAGCCTCCCGCGCCCACCTGGGGCGGCCTGCTCGCCTCGGATCTGGGTTATCTGACCCAACAGCCGTGGGCCCCGCTCGCACCCGCCCTGCTGATCATGGTCACGGTCTGGGCCTGCAACCTCCTCGCCGACGCCGTGCGTGACGTCTCCGGCGAGGCCGGCCACACGCCGGCCGGCAGCCGTGACACACGCGCCGGCCGGCGCACCGAGGCCGAACACGCTCCCGCTGGAGGTGCGCGATGACCGCCCTGTCCGAGAAGCTCCTCACCGAAACCGGGGAGACCGCGGAGGCCACAGAGGCGGTGGAGACAGCGGAGGCCACGGAGGCCGTAGAGACCGCCGAGGCCGTAGCGACCGCGGAGAGCACAGAGGCCGCCCTGCCCGGTCCCGCACAGGCCGCCGGGCACGGTCCCGAAGAGCCGGCGCGTTCGCCGACCCCGGTCCTGGCCGTACGCGATGTGCGCATCGGCGACCCGGCCGCCGGCCAGGACATCGTCCACGGCGTGAGTTTCACGCTCACGCCCGGCCGGGCCGTCGGCATCGTCGGCGAGTCCGGCAGCGGAAAGACCCTCACCTGCCGTGCCGCGCTGGGAATCCTGCCCGCACCCTTCGCGATCACCGGCGGCTCGGTGGAGATCGACGGCGCCGACATCGCCGGCCTGTCCCCCGCGCGGTGGACCGACCTGCGAGGCACGACGATCAGCGCGGTCTTCCAGGATCCGGCGTCCTATCTCAATCCCTCGATCAAGGTGGGGGCCCAGATCGCCGAGGTCCTCCGGGTCAAGAAGGGGCTGAAGCGGCGCGCCGCGCGCCGGCGGGCGGTCGACCTGCTGCGGTCGGTGCACCTGCGCGACCCGGAGCTCGTCGTCGCCCAGTACCCCCACGAGCTGTCCGGCGGGATGCTCCAACGGGTCCTCATCGCCGTGGCGATCGCCGTGGGACCGCGGATCCTCATCGCCGACGAGGCCACCACCGCGCTCGACGTCACCGTCCAGGCCGAGATCCTCGACCTGCTCGCCGATCTGCGCGAGCGGACCGGGCTGGCGCTCGTCGTGGTCTCCCACGATCTGGCCGTCGTCGCCCAGCTCTGCGACGAGGTCCTCGTCATGCGCCACGGCGAGGTGGTCGAGCAGGGCCCGACCGAGGACGTCCTCCACCGTCCACGCCACGCGTACACCCGGCTGCTGATCGCCGAACACCAGCAGTACGGCCTGGAGAAGTTCCTCGCGCCCGGGGAGGACGCATGAGTACCGAGCCCGTCCTGGAGGTCACCGGCCTCGAAGTGCGCTACGGACCGCGCCGGCGCCGCCGGCACGCGCTGCGCGGGGTCTCGCTCACCGTCTCACCGGGCGAGACCCTCGGGATCATCGGCGAGACGGGATCGGGCAAGACCACCCTGGCACGGGCCGTGCTCGGCCTGGTACGCGCCTCCGCGGGGTCCGTCGTCCTCGACGGTGAGGACGTCACGGCGTACGGGGGGCGCCGGTGGCGGGCGCTGCGCCGTCGCGGTGTCGTCCAGTACGTCTTCCAGGACCCGCTGCGCAGCCTCGACCCGGACCTCACCGTCGAAGCCTCCCTGGCCGAACCGCTGCTCGTGCGCGGTGTGTCCCGCGAGGAGGCGGCACGCCGGGTCCGCGCGTTCCTCCCCCGCGTCCACCTGTCCGAGGACCTCCTCGACCGGCTGCCCGGCCGGCTCTCCGGCGGCCAGCGCCAACGCGTCGCCGTGGCAAGGGCGTTGGTCACCGAACCCCGCCTGGTCATCCTCGACGAGCCGGTCAGCGCCCTGGACTCCGCCAACCGCGTCCAGATCCTGCGCATCCTCCAGGAACTACGCGACGACGGAGTGGCCCTCGTCTTCATCTCCCACGACCTCGGTTCCGTCGCCGGCGTCGCCGACCGGATCGCCGTGCTGTACCAGGGCGAGCTGGTCGAGACCGGGGCCGCCCGCGAGGTCATCGGCCGCCCCCGGCACCCCTACACACGCCTGCTGGTCCGCTCCGCGCCCACGCTGCACTCGGCCCCGGCCGACCGCGCCGAACGCGCCACCCTGCGGGCCCTGCTGAACGTCTGACCCCTTCGAAGAGACAGGAAGAACACGCCATGCCCCGCACCATCCATCTCGCCCTGCACCCCTACGGCGTCGGCGGTCCCGGCCAGCACGGTCTGTGGAAGGACCCGCGCGTGGCGAAGAACGCCAGCATCGACATCGACTACTACATCCGGCTGGCGAAGGCGGCCGAACACGCCCTCTTCGACGCGCTCTTCATCGTCGACAGCCAGTTCATCAACGCCACCTATCCGGCGCACTACCTCAACCGCCTGGAACCGCTGACCCTGTTGTCCGCGGTGGCCACCCACACCCGGCACATCGGCCTGGTGGGCACGGCGAGTTCGACGTACAACTCGCCGTTCAACCTGGCCCGCCGGTTCGCCTCCCTCGACCACATCAGCGGTGGCCGGGCCGGCTGGAACGTCGTCACCAGCTTCGACACCGGTACGTCCCGGAACTTCGGGCTCGACGAACACCTCGACTACACCACCCGCTACGGCCGCGCCCTGGAGTTCGTCCGGGTCGCCCGCGGCCTGTGGGACTCCTACGAGGACGACGCCTTCCCGGCGGACGCGGCCCGGGGCGTCTTCCTCGACCCGGCCAAGCTGCACGCGCTCGACCACGAGGGCGAGCACTTCAAGGTGGCGGGACCGCTCAACCTCTCCCGCTCCGCGCAGGGCCAGCCGGTCATCTTCCAGGCCGGTGTCTCCGAGGAGGGCCGCGACCTGGCCGCGCAGGTCGCCGAGGGCATCTACGCGCCGGGCGGCACGCTCCAGCAGGCCCAGGAGTACTACGCCGACATCAAGCGGCGCACCGCCTCCTACGGCCGCGACCCCGACCACATCAAGATCTTCATCCACGGGAGCCCGGTCGTCGCCACCACCGACGAGGCGGCCCGGCGCCGCGAACGGGAGATCTTCGAGGAGGACAACGACTTCGACCGCAATCTCGCCCTGCTCGGCCGCTCCTTCGGCGCGTACGACTTCGGCGCGCACGACCTCGACGCGCCGTTCCCCGACGTCGCGCACCTCGCGGAGAAGGGCGGCCGCACGGGCGCGTCGGCCCTCATCGAGCGGGCCCGGACCGAGAACCTGACGCTGCGCCAGGTCGCCGAGTCCGTGAATCAGTTCCGGGGCTCGCCGTTCGTCGGGGCTCCGGAGACCGTCGCCGACACCATCGAGAAGTGGTTCGACGCCGGCACCTTCGACGGCATCAACCTCGCCTTCCGCACCGAGGACGAACTGAACCTCTTCGTCGACGGCGTCGTCCCGGTCCTCCAGAAGCGCGGACTGTTCCGTACCGAGTACGCGGCCGACACCCTGCGCGGCAACCTCGGGCTGCCCGTCCCGGCCAACCGCCACACCCGCGAGCCGCAGCTCGCGAACGACTGACATCCCGCCGCGACCGGCCGGTGGAGCAGGACCGGCCTCCACCGGCCACGCCCGGCGGCCGCCTCACCCGAGAACCGCCCGGCACGGCGCCCCGACACGACCCGCCACCGAAAGGCCGACATCCCATGGCGAGCGAGCGACCACGCTTCAGGCTCGGCTTCCTCACCCACGTCCAGGGACGCGATCAGGACATCGCCCGTACCTACCGCAACGCGCAGGACCTGTTCGCCGTGGCGGACGAGCTCGGCTTCGACGTCGGCTGGGTGGCCCAGCACCACGTCGCCCTCGGCGGCGGCGGACTGTCCTCTCCCTGGACCTTCCTCGCCCACGCGGCCGCGCGGACCACCCGGATCCGGCTGGGCACCGCCGTCACCGTCCTCCCGCTGGAGGACCCGGTGCGCCTCGCCGAGGACATCGCCACCGTCGACGCCCTCAGCGGCGGCCGCGTCGAGATCGGCGTGGGCAGCGGATCGAGCGGCCAGGAGTACTCCGCGTTCGGCAAGGACGCCGACCGCAAACGCGAACTGACCAGCGAGAACCTCGACGTCCTGCGGCGGGCCCTGGCCCACGACGAGGTGGGCACACCCGGCTTCCGCATCCAGCCCCGCCCCGGCGACTTCGGCCGCCGCGTCTGGCAGGGCGTGTTCAGCGCGCAGGGGGCCGCGTACGCGGCGCGCCGCGGCTCGAACCTGCTGCTCAACCGGGCGGCCTACGGATTCGACTCCCCCACCGACGAGGTGCAGCGGCCCTGGGCCGACGCCTTCCTCGCCGCCTGGGACCAGCCGCACCGCCCGCGCATCGGCCTGTCCCGCTTCGTCTTCCCGGCCAAGGACCGGCGCACGGCGCTCCGCGCGATCGGCGACGACGTGCACCGGGCGGCGCTGCGCATGGCGGAGAGCGGCGCGTTCCCCAAGGGCCTCGACAGGGACGAGGCGCTGCGCCGCTTCCACTCGTTCCACGGCCATCCCGACGACGTCGTCGAAGCCCTGGGCCGGGAGAAGGTCCTGCCCGTGGCGACCGACCTGATCGCACAGTTCAACCCCGCCGTCCCCGACCACGACGCCGCCGTCCGTGCCCTCGAACTCATCGCGACCGAGGTGGCACCCGCGCTGGGCTGGAAGCCCGCGCGCACGGCCGAGCCCGCATCCGTCGCACCCGTATCCGCAGGAGCCTGAGATGACCCGGTACACCGACCACTACGGGCCCGAAGGACTCCTCGTCCGCGGCACGATCCTCGTCGTTCCCGGCCGCGGCGAGACCCGGGCGACCTACGCGCGCCTCGGCGCGCGGCTCGCCGCCGACGCCTACCGCGTCAGGGTGATCGACCCGCCGGCCCTCGACGCCGAGAACCCGGCCGCCACCCTGACCGAGCTGGAGACCCGGCTCGCCGAGGCGGTCGAGGACACCGCCTCGCAGGACGGTGTCGTACGGCCGGTCGTCCTCGTCGGCGCGGACTCGGGGGCCGTCGCGCTCGCCGCGCTCCTCGGCGGGGCGCAGGCTCCGGCCGCCTGGTGGCCGAACGCTCTGGTCCTCGCCGGTCTTCCCGGCCCGTCCGCGAAGACCGGCGCCGCCGGCGGGACGTGGGACGCCGAGCTCGACGTCCGCACCTCGTGCCCCACCCATCGGGGCCGCCTCACCCAGGACCCCGAGGTACGGCGCGGGTCGCTCGACGAGGCGCTGCCGGACTCCCTGGTCGGCGCGGCCTACGACAGCGAGGCGCCCCTGCCCACCCTGCTGCTCGCCGGCGACTCGGACCCGCTCGCCGACGACGAGGCGCTCGCCCGCCTCGCCAAGTCGCTCCCCCTGGCCCGTCTCTCGGTCGTGCACGGGGCTCACCACGACGTTCTCAACGACCTCCAGCACCGTTCGGTGGCGGCCGAGGTCGTCAGCTTCCTGGAAGCACTGCGGGGTGACCTGCGGCCGCTGATCAGCGTGCGGTCGAGCGCCTGGTGAGGGCTCGCGGTGCGGGCGCGGCGAGTGAACGCCCGCACCGCCCCCGCACCGCCGTTCGCCGCACGCCCGCTTCACACAGCCGAATCCCGACCCGGAAGGTCTCCCATGGCCACGATTGTGTCCGTCTCCGGAAGCCCCTCGCCCACCTCCCGCACCACACGGCTCCTACGTCACCTGGACGGCCGGCTCCGCCTCCACGGCCATGAGGTGATTCCGCTGGAGGTACGAGCGCTGCCCGCCCACGCCCTGCTCGGGGCCGACTTCCAGCACCCCGCGATCGTCGAGGCCGCCGCCCTGTTCGAGAGGGCGGACGGGGTGGTGATCGGCACGCCCGTGTACAAGGCGGCCTACTCCGGCCTGCTCAAGTCGCTCCTGGCTGCTCCCGCAGTACGCGCTGGCCGGCAAGACCGTGCTGCCGCTCGCCACGGGCGGTAGTACGGCCCATGTGCTGGCCATCGACTACGCGCTGCGTCCGGTGCTCACTTCCATGGGCGCGTCGCACATCGTGCCCGGCTGGTTCACTCTCGACAAGGACATCACCGTCGGCGAGGACGGCACAGCCGTGATCGCACCCGTCGCGGCCCAGGCACTGGCACAGGTGACGGACCACTTCTCGGCCGCGTTGGGGGGCCGTACGACCGCACTCGCGTCGACCGGCTGAACCGGCCCGCCGGCATCACCCGGCGCATCGTGGATGTCAGTCCCGGGTGCCAGGGTGGAGCCATGAAATACATGGTGCTGATGTACGCCGATCCGGCGGCGACCGAAGCGATGACGGCGGAGCAGCGGGCCGAGGTGTTCCGCCGGCACGAAGCCCTCCACAAGGATCTGGAGGGCTCGGGGGAGCTGCTGAACGGAGCGGGTCTGGCCTATCCGCGGGACACCACGACGCTGCGCTGGAGCACGGCGGGACCGGCTACGGCCGACGGGCCGTTCGTCGAGGCCGCCGAACACCTCACCGCCTACTACGTGATCGAGTGCTCGACCCCCGAGCGGGCGCGCGCCATCGCCGAGCGCGTGCTCGACTTCCACGTGGTGGCGGTCGAAGTGCGGCCGATCCACGACGTGTTCGGCATGGGAGACGCCTGATCAGTCCGTCCGGCCTTCAGCGCGGACCGCATGTCAGCCGGTAGGCCTCCTGGATCCAGGACTCCTTGACATGGGGTTTCACGCCGCAGGCCAGGGACGCGCTCGCACCGCCGAACCAGGTGCTCACGCTGCCGTAGACGTCATGGCCGGGGCAAGTCACGGTGAAGCTCGCGTCGACCGTCTGGACTCCCTCGGCTTCGACGAAACGCCCCGCGTGCCCGAGGGAGTCGGTCTTGACGGGAGAGCGCCGACGATCGGCGGACTCCTCCCCCGGAGCGGCCAGTTCCTCGACGTCCCACCACTTGAGGCGCTCGGCGAGCGCGGCGAGGACCTGGCGCTCCGACACACGGTCGTCGCTCGTGCTGACCTGGGGCACTATGTTGCGCACGAGGCCGGGGTGAAACGTGACCCAGCCGTCGCTCTCGCGGACGTTCACGACCGGTGAGACTTCGGTGAGTCGCGGCTCCCGGTGCACCGAGGTCCACCGGACGGCCCCGCCCGCACAGGACGGCGTGGACGCGGTCGTCTTCGTTGCGGCCTCGGCCGTCGTCCTCGCCGCCGGCTTCCCGGCCGCCGTCGTACAGGCCGCCGCCGACGGCACGACCACGCACAGCAGCGCCACCATCGCCCACCCATGACGCCGGGTCATCCCGCTGTGTGCCATTCGCTGTCGTTCCGCTCGCTCACGTGCCGGACCCAGCCGCTCGGGCAGCGGGTCCAAGATCCAGGAGTCTGCGAATATAAGCCCTCTGACCAGCGAAAACGGAGTTCGTGATGCAGTCGTAACGCCCGGGCGCGGTGTCCGTGCCGCCCTGGTGGGTGCGGCGGGACGGGCGGCCGTTCACGGCTCGCCCGTCCCGACCCAGCGTTCCCCGGAGGCCCGTGCCGGCTCACGTCGTGCGCCACTCCTCGGCCAGCAGCTCGTACGACCGCACCCGGTCCGCGTGCTCGTGGGTGATCGTGGTGATGAGCAACTCGTCGGCGCCGGTCGCCTCTTGGAGCTGCGCCAACTGGCCGGCGACCCGTTTCGGGGAGCCGACGAACTGGGTGTCGAGGCGGTCCTGGACGAGGGCCCGGTCGGCGTCCGACCAGATGTGGGAGCGCGCCTCGTCCGGGGTGGGGAACTGGATCGCTCCCTCGGCCGTACGGATGCTGCGGACCCACAGGCCGTATCCCGTGGCGAGTTCGCGGGCCTTCTCGTCGTCCTCGGCGACCACGACGTCCGCGGACACGGTGACGTACGGCTTGTCGAGGACGTCGGAGGGCTGGAACGCCGCCCGGTAGCCTTCCACCGCCTCCAGCACGGTCGCCGGACTGACGTGGTAGTTCGCCCCGAACCGCAGACCGTTGCGGCCCGCGACGTCGGCGCTCTGTCCGCCGCTGCTGCCGAGTATCCAGAGTTCCAGATCCGCGCCCTCGCCCGGGACGGCATGAGCCTCGACCCCGTCCGCGGAGCGGTAGGTGCCCGCGAGCAGCGCGAGGATGTCGTCGATCTGGTCGCCGTAGTCCTGCGACTCGGCGTTGGGCTGCTGGAGGAGGGTGCGTTGCAGGGCGACCCGTGGTGAGCCGAGAAGGTGTTCGAAGGAGAAGCGGGGTGGTATGCGGAGCCCGTTCGGGGCGTGGCCGTCGACCACGGGGGTCGCGGTCGCCGGCGGCGCGGCGGACTTGCCGGGCGGCCGTCCCCCGGAGCGTCCGAGGCCCAGGTCGAAGCGCCCGGGGTGCAGCGCGTCGATCAGACCGAACTCCTCGACCGTGGACAGGGCGGTGCGGTGGCCGAGTTGCACGGCTCCCGCGCCGAGCCGGATGGTCGAGGTCGCGGCGGCCGTCAGGGCGAGGACGACCACGGGCGAGGTTCCGGCCACACCCGGGTTGAGATGGTGTTCGGCGAACCAGTAGCGGGTGTACCCGAGGCTCTCGGCCCGCTGGGCCAGGTCGATGGAGTTGCGCAGCGCGTCCGTGGCCGTGGAACCCGAGGAGATCGGGATCAGGTCGAGAACGCCGAGAGGGATTTCGGACATGGGCGGAGGCCTCCTCAGCGCTCGGCGGATATGCGGATCGGGTCGGGAACGGGCGGCGCCTGGGCCTTCACGACGCCGCCCGGCCGGCGTACGCCTCGGCGTCGGGGTGGGCGAGGCCGAGGTGGTCGCGCAGGGTGGTGCCCTCGTACTCGGTGCGGTGGACGCCGCGTTCCTGGAGGAGCGGGACGACCTGGTCGGCGAAGGCGTCGAGGCCGCCCGGGGTGATGTGCGGGACGAGGATGAAGCCGTCGGAGGCGTCGGCCTGGACGAAGTCGTTGATGGTCCGGGCGACCGTGGCCGGGCTGCCGACGAAGGCCTGCCTGCTGCCGGTCTCGATGACGAGGTCGCGGATGGACCACTTGTTGGCGGCGGCCCGCTCGCGCCACTCCCGGGCGGTGGCCAGCGGGTCGCGGTACATCCGGACCTGGGCGCGGCCCCGAGCGACGGTGTGTTCGCCGAGGTCCGGGTCGATGTCGGGAAGCGGGCCGTCGGGGTCGTAGGCGGACAGGTCGCGGTTCCAGACGAACTCCAGGTGCTTGATGGCGGTCGCGCCGCTGACCTGGAGGCGCCGCACCTCGCGGGCGTGCTCCTCGGCCTCGGCGTCGGTGTCCCCGAGCACGAAGGTCGCGGCGGGCAGGATCAGCAACTGGTCGGAGCGGCGGCCGTACCGGGCGAGCCGCCCCTTGACGTCCGTGTAGAAGGCCTGGCCCTCCTTGAAGGTGGAGTAGCGGCTGAAGATGGCGTCGGCGCTCGACGCGGCGAACTCGCGGCCCTCCTCGGAGTCACCCGCCTGGAAGATCACCGGGCGGCCCTGCGGGGAGCGCGGGACGTTGAACTGCCCCTCGATGTCGAAGTGCTGTCCGTGGTGGACGAAGGCTCCGGCCTTGGCGTCGTTCAGGAAGGTGCCGCCCGCCCGGTCGGCGACGATCTCGTCCCCGTGCCAGGAGTCGAAGAGTTCGTTGGCCGTGGCCAGGAACTCCTTGGCCCGCGAGTAGCGCTCCTCCTGCGGCAGGAAGCCGCCGCGGCGGAAGTTCTCTCCGGTGAAGGCGTCCCAGGAGGTGACGACGTTCCAGGCGGCGCGCCCGCCGGAGAGGTGGTCGAGGCTCGCGAACTGGCGGGCCACCTCGTAGGGCTCGTTGAAGGTGGAGTTGATGGTGCCGGTCAGTCCGAGGTGTTCGGTGACGGCGGCCAGCGCGGCGAGCACGGTGAAGGTGTCGGGCCGGCCGACGACGTCCAAGTCGTAGACCTGTCCGCCCTGTTCACGCAGCCGGAGGCCTTCGGCGAGGAACAGGAAGTCGAACTTGGCGCGCTCGGCGGTGCGGGCGAAGTGCGCGAAGGAGCTGAACTCGATGTGGCTGCCGGCCTCGGGGTCGCTCCACACGGTGGTGTTGTTGACGCCGGGGAAGTGCGCCGCGAGGTGGATCTGCTTGAGCGGCTTGCTCATGGTCGGGGGTCCTTCCGGCTCAGGCGGTGGTGGCGTAGCGGTTCGCGGGGCGGGCGAGCCCGAGCAGTCCGCGCAGGGTGTCGGCCTCGTAGGCCCGCCGGAACACGCCCCGGCGCTGGAGTTCGGGTACCAGTGCCCGGGTGATCGCGGGGAGGTCGTGTCCGGCGACGGCGGGCCTCAGCCGGAATCCGGACAGTCCCGCCTCGCCCAACTCCTGAAGCAGATCGGCGAGTTCGGTGGGCGTTCCGGTGAAGATCCGGGCGTCGCTCGTGTATGGGTGGCCCGCGAGGGCGTCCAATCGCTCACGGCGGGCCTCGGCGGCACCGGGGTCGTCGTCGAGGAAGACCACGAGGTCGCCGAAGACGTGCACGGTCTCGTCCCCGCGGCCCGCCGCGCTCTGTTCCGTGCGGATCTCCTCGACGACGGCACGCGCCTGGCCGGCGTCGTGCGGGGTGACGTAGCCGACGTCGGCGGCCCTGGCCACCAGTCGGTACGGGACAGTGGCATGGGCCAGGGCGCTGACGATCGGCTGCCCCTGGGGCGGCCGGGGCGTGATCGAGGGGCCCTTGACGCTGAAGCGGCGGCCCTCGAAGTCGATGTAGTGGAGCTTGTCGCGGTCGATGAAGCGCCCGGTGGCGACATCGCGTATCTCCGCGTCGTCCTCCCAGCTGTCCCAGAGCCTGCGGACGGCCTCGACGTAGTCGGCCGCCTCGTCGAAGAGGTCGGTCACGAGTTCCTGCCCGGCGGGCGTGCCGTAGTCCTCGATGCGGAACGGCGGGATCGTACGGCGTCCGAAGTGCGCGGCCTCGTTCTGGCGGGCCGAGACCTGGACGCGCACACCGGCACGGCCGGTGCTCACATAGTCGAGGGTGGCGATCGCCTTGGAGATGTGGAACGGCTCCGTGTGGGTGGCGACGACGGTCGGCACCACGCCGATGTGACGGGTCAGCGGCGCGATCCGCGCCGCGATGAGGACGGCGTCCAGGCGGCCGCGGACCTGGTCGGTGCGGCCGTCGGGTTCCGTGGGCGAGGAGGACTGGAGGCCGAGGGCGTCCTCGATGGTCACGAAGTCGAGCAGACCGTGCTCGGCCTCGGTGACCAGATCGGCCCAGTAGGCGGCGGTGAGCAGTTCACCGGGCCGGGCGACGGGTTCGCGCCAGGCCGCCGGGTGCCATCCGGCGCCGTCGAGGGCGACGGCAAGGTGCAGAGGTGAGGGTGACGAGGACACGGGGGTGCCTTCCTGATCGGCCGTACGAGGAATCGCGCCCCGGCGAGCGGGGCGGGGCTGCGTGGGAACAGGTCAGGGGCGACAGAGCGCGCCGGCGACCCGCAGCAGATCGATGTGCGGCCGGCCGTACAGGTGCAGGGGCGGGGGCGCGAGCGGTCGCGGCGCACGGCGGGACACATGACGCATGTGTCTCACCTCCGCCCCATCGGCCCGGTACTCCCGGGTCCCTCGTCCGCCCGGCCCCTGCGGGTCCCCGTCGGGGTGCCGCACGGCCCTCGACAAGCCCAACTTCACCGGTGCGCCGTTTCTTCCGGCGGCCCGGCCTCTTCCTGCCCCGCGGGCACGGTCCGCTGTCCGCCGGGGGTGCGGACGAGCACGAACCGTGTGCGGCGGCGCAGGGTGAAGCCGATCGACTCGTAGAGCCGGATCGCGTTCGTGTTGTCGGCGGCGGCGTGGAGGAAGGGGGTGTCTCCCCGCTCCCTGATCCCCGCCGCGACCGCGCGCACGAGGCGGGTGGCCAGGCCTTCGCCCCGGTGGTCGGGATGGGTGTACACGGCGCTGATCTCGGTCCACCCCGGCGGGCGCAGGCGCTCACCGGCCAGAGCGATCAGTCGGCCGCCTTCCCGGAGGCCCAGGTAGGCCCCGAGCTCCACGGTACGGGGCAGGAAGGGACCGGGCCGGGTGAAGGCGATCAGGTCGAGGATCTCGGGCACGTCGGCGGGGCCGAGTCGTACCGCTTCGGGGGCGGGCTCGGAGTGCAGCGTGGTGGCGGTCAACTGGACCCCGTCGCCGCTGTGTTCGATCGTCCAGCCGTCGGGCACGGACTGGACCGCGGTGACCGGGGTGAGGGTCCCCGGACCGACCAGTTCGGCCAGGTCGTCCCACGAACGCGGGTCGGCGGGGTCCGCGAGGGCGGTGAACGGGGACACGTCCGCGGGATAGCGGGCGGCCCGGCCGACGCGCTCGGCGAGGTGGGCGTGCGGACCGGTCAACGCGGCCCACGCCGCGTTGTCGAGGACGTGCGGTGCGGTCGGACGCGGGGAAGGGGCGGGTGCGGGGTGGACGCTGGTGGCCATGGCGGTGCGGATTCTCCGTATCTGGAACGCGGCCGGACACGCCCCGGAACTCCGCCGCGGCGCGGCGGAGTCCCTTGGCGCGGGCGGTGGTTCAGGAGTTGTCGAGCGGCAGGCCGGGCGGGTTGACCTGGGAGGTCTCCACCGCCTCGTTCGAGAGGTTCCAGGCGGCCAGCCACTTGGCGTACTGGCCGTTCTTGATCAGGTGGTTGATGGCGTCGGCGACCGGCTTGGCGAGACCGCTGTCCTTCTTCGCGGTGGCCGCGATCAGCCCCTGGATCGTCGCGCCCGCGCCGGAGAACTGGCCGGCGTTGCGGGTCGGGTGGGGGGACTTGGCGTTCTGGGTGACGTGGTAGGCGACGGCCGGGTTGGGGCCGAAGGAGGCGTCGATCCTCCCGCTGTTCAGCGCCAGGGCCGTGGCGTTGTTGTCCTGGTAGTACTTGACGGTGAGCTTCTCGCCCGACTTGGCCAGCTTGTCCTTCCACTCCAGGAGGATCTTCTCCTGGTTGGTGCCGGCACCCACCGCGACGGTCTTGCCGGCGAGGTTCCGGTAGTCGCCGTCGAAGTTCCACGTGCTCTTCTTCGGCACCTCGAAGGCGAGGTTGTCCTGGCGGTACGAGGCGAACTCGTACTTCTTCTTGCGCTCCTCGGTATCGGTGACGTTGGAGAAGGCGACGTCGACCTTGCCGCTGTCGACCCCGACGAACAGGTTCTCCCAGGTCGAGTTCTTCACCACCGGCTTCAGTCCGAGGACCGCGGCGACCAGCTTGCCCAGGTCGGGTTCGCTGCCGGTGAGCGTCTTCTGGTCCTGTCCGACGAAGTTCAGCGGCGGCGACCCGGCGGGCAGTGCGCCGATGCCCACCACCAACGTGCCTCTCTCCGCGACGGACTTGGGCAGCTCGGCGCTGATGGACTTCACCTCGGAGACCTTCAATGTGGTCTCCTTCGCGGCCCCGTTGGAGAGCGCGCCCACGGTCACGGTTCCGGCCGCGTCGGTACCCGTCCGAGTGGCGGCGTCGCTGTCTCCGCCGCAGGCGGCGAGGGAGACGGCGAGAGAGGCGACGGCGGCGATGGCGGCGACGCCGCGGAGGGCTGTGCGGTTCAGGCTGAGGGTGCGCATGGCTGTCCTTGTCGAGTGTGCGATGAGAGATGTGGGGGAACGGTCCCGGCGGGCCGCCGAATCGGGGGTCCGCCCCGACGTGGGTCGGGGCGGCGGGGGCAGGGAACACCTCGTCGAGCGGTGTCCCGCTGCGCGTCGGATGCGAAGCGGTCAGAGCACCTTGCTCAGGAACTCTCTGGTGCGCGCTTCTCGCGGATGGTCCAGCACCTGCTCGGGCGGGCCCTGTTCGACGATGCGTCCGCCGTCCATGAAGACCACACGGTCGGCGATCTCTCGGGCGAAGCCGATCTCGTGCGTGACGATGACGAGGGTGGTGCCGCTGTGGGCCAGATCCTTGATGACGGCGAGGACTTCGCCGACGAGTTCGGGGTCGAGCGCGGAGGTGGGTTCGTCGAAGAGGATGACTCCGGGGCGCAGGGCGAGGGCGCGGGCGATGGCCACGCGCTGCTGCTGGCCGCCGGACAACTGCCGGGGGTAGGCGGCGGCCTTGCCGGCCAGGCCCACCCGGGCGAGCAGATCGCGTGCGAGCTCCTGTGCCGCGGCCTTGGACAGCCTGCCGGTCGCCACCGGAGCCGCGGCCACGTTGTCGAGCACGGTCAGGTGCGGGAACAGGTTGAAGTTCTGGAACACGAACCCGATCCGGCTGCGCTGGGCGAGGATGGCCCGCTCGCTCAGCTCTCTCAGCCGGTCGCCGTGCCTGCGTACGCCGATGAGCTCGCCGTTCAGGCTGACGTGACCGATCTCGGGCTTCTCCAGGTGGTTGATCACCCGGAGGAGCGTGGACTTGCCGGAGCCGGACGGACCGAGGACGACCGTCACCTCGCCAGGTCGCACGGTCAACTCCACGCCGTCCAGAACCCGTTGAGCCCCGTACCACTTGTGCACGTCGTGCACCTCGACGGCGGCGGGCTCCACCCGCAGCGCGTCGGCGATCTCGGCGGCCGGAGCCGCGTCCGCCACCTCAACGGCCGGAGCCGTCCGTGTCCTCACGGTCGTCAGATGCGTCTCGCCGCTCATATCGCCGTCTCCCTCCGGAACCGGGCCCGCACGTCGCGCAGACCGTTCCGCGCCTTCTGCAACGGAGTCGGCGGCAGGGTGCGCAGGGCGCCCCGTGAGTAGTGCCGCTCAACGTAGAACTGGATGACGGACACGACGCTGGTGAGGATCAGGTACCAGGCGGTGGCGACGAGGAGCAGCGGCACGATGTCGCCGGGGTAGGTGCTGCCCATGCTCTGCACGGAACCGAAGAGGTCCAGCAGGGACACGTAGAAGACCAGCGAGGTGCCCTTGATCAGACCGATCAACTGGTTCACGTAGTTGGGGGTGATGGAGCGCAGCGCCTGCGGGAAGACGATCTTCGCGAACTGGTAGCGCTTCGGCAGACCGAGGGCGGAAGCCGCCTCGTGCTGGCCCTGGTCGACGGAGAGGATGCCGCCACGCACCACTTCGGAGGCGTAGGCCGCCTCGTTCAGGCTCAGTCCGACGACGGCGACGGCCATGTCCGTCGCCAGGCGGGACTCGTCGAAGGTGAAGAAGGCCGGCCCGAACGGCACTCCGACGCTCAACGTCTGGTACAGCGCGCTGAAGTTGTAGAGGAAGAGCAGAACCACGATCAGCGGCACCGACCGGAACAGCCAGGTGTAGACCCAGCTCACCGCGCGCAGCACCGGGCTCCGGGAGAGTCTGGCCAGGGCCAGCAGGATGCCGCCGAGCAGCCCCAGGAGCGCACTGTAGAAGGCGACTTCGAGGGTGATGAGCAGGCCGTCGAGAATGGTCGGGCGCAGGAACCAGTACCGGAAGCGATCCCACTGGTAGAAGGGGTTGGTCACCAGTCCGTGGGCGATCTGGGCGACGAGCACGAGCACGACGGCCGTGACGATCCAGCGTCCGGGTCGCCGGAGCGGAAGGACCCGCTGGGCCGCCGGTCGTTCGGACGCGACGGGGACATCGTTGCGAGGGATCGCCTCGGCGGGCGGTGCTGATCCGAAGGACACAGCGGCGCCGGGAGGTTGGCTCATGGAGAACTCCAGCGGATTCGGACACCCCGGACCACGGGGCGGCGGCGCACCGCCGAGCGGGACGGCTCGGTACACGGCGATGCGCGGGCCCCTGCGGGACGAGGGCCGGACGGGGAAAGGGCGTTTCGCGACAGCGGTGGTCGCCGAGGGCTCGGTGGAGCCGGTCGGCGCGTGGTCGTCAAAGACCTGGCGTCACCCTCGGCTCGTGATCGCCGATGGCTCGGAGGAACCGTCGGTTCGTGATCGCGAGGGATGCGGACGAGCCCTCAGTTCGTGATCGCCGACGACGTGAACGCCGATGCCCCGGAGGAGCCGCGCGTTCGTGGTGGGCGAGGAATCGGAGAGACTGTCAGCCTTGGCTGAGGGAGCGACAGATGCCCGTACACAGGGCGCTGTTGACGCGCAGCAGGTCCACGGAGCGGTCGGCGCAGAGCACATTGCGGCCGAGGCGCCGCCATGCGGCCGTCCCGTCAGCTCCGTGCATCGCCGTCACCATTTCTTCTCCGGCCGAAAAGGCATCCTGTGGTGCGCCGCAGGTTAGGCCTGTCCGGAAAACAATGTCAATGCGGGTGACCACCAGGTGAGACCGTGCGTACGGCCTTCTTGACGGCGCAACGGGGCGCATCGAGACTGGCATGGACGGTCACGATTGTCAGCGCCACGGTACGGGTACACCCCGCTCCAGTGGTCATCGGCCCCGGCCCGCTGACAGGCAACCCTTCCACCGCGACGGGGTGCCCCGGGTGACGACCGGGTCCCGCCGGCGTGGCGGGGCAAGCGTGGTCTCGCGTCTCGCGAGCCCTGAGCCAGGACCGGTGGGAATTGCCCAAGAGCGGTTTGACGAGGCGTCTGCACATCGACCTCCTGCGCGTCTCCAGCGCTTACTGATCCGCGGCCGGTCCGTTCGATCCGGACCGGCGCGACGAGCGCAGTCAATCCGCATCCGGCCGCCGGTGCCCACAAAGCGGCGGTGGCTTCCGCCTTCCCCCAGGGAGAGTCATGCCCGAGACAGCTTCGCGCACGTCCAGCACTGCCAACTCACGCCCCTGTGACCAGTTTTCGCTCCCCTCTGCCCTTCGGCTCAAGCCGACGTCGACCCCGTCCGCGCTCCCCCACCGCGTCGACAGCCGCATCGGCGTCGGTCTCGCCGGCGGCTTCTACCCCGCTCCGCACCGCTACGAGCTGTATCTGTCGCGGAGTTGTCCGTTCTCGCTGCGTATCGCCATCACGCTCGGACTGCTCGGACTGCGGGACTCGGTCGCCACCACACTCCTGGCGGACCCCGCGCGGACACCCGACGCCTTCGCCTCACTGCGCCGCGCCTACGAGGCCACCGAGCATCACTTCGACGGGCCGCTCACGGCGCCCGCCCTGTGCGACCGGTGGAGCGGACGCATCGTCAGCAACCACCCGCCCGCCATCCTCCGCGATCTCGCCGGGCTGCTCTCCGGTCACACCACGACGTGCCCCTCCACGCTCCGTCCTCCGTCCCTGGCCGCCGACATCGAAGCCCTCCGCGATCTGCTGGACCGCGATGTCACCCCGTCCGCCGCGCCTTCGAGGCTCGCGGGGGCCTTGGACCTGTTGGACTGCCAACTCGTAGGACGCGCCTACGTGTTGGGCGACTTCCTCACGGCGGCGGACGTGGACGTGTGGACGGCGCTCATCGGTCTCGGCCGGTCCCGCGCCCTCGGCTCGCGCCCCCGGCTCCTGGACTACGTACGCCGTCTCGGTGATCACTCGGCGTTCCGGCAGGCGCACGACGTGGTGCCGCTCGGGGCGGAGGTCTGACGCTTCCGGCGGAAGCGTGTGTGCCGGGCAGGTGGGTGGTTCCTCGCGCGAACGGCATTCGCCGTTCCGCGGCCACCGGCCCGGCGTCCGGACCGGTCACTCGCCGGGACCCGACACTCGCGCGGACCGGTCACCCGCCCGGACCCGTCACTCGCGCGGAACCAGCAGGATGCTGACACCGTTCACCGTGGAGTTCCACCGCCGGCCCTGCTCCAGGACCTCGCGCCCCTGACCCAGAATCCGGTCCTGGAGCACCAGCGCCGAATCACGCAGTTCCTCCCACGGCTCGGTCGTCTCGAAGACCCGCCGGGACCGCTCCACGGAGCCGACCAGAGAGCGGCAGGCCGCTTCCACGTCGGGGACGTTCTGGCCGGCCGATCCGACGCCCTCGAGCGACCACGTCATCCACAGGTGGCCCATGCCATCACTCTGTCCCATCCCCGGAAACGACGCATTCCCGGCGCGGAGCGCTGGATGACGACGAAGAGCTCCGGCAGGCCGTGAGGCGTCGACCCGCGCGCAGGCGATCCAGGCGAAAGTAAGCAATCCTGGCAAAAGCCGACTCATCAGGGCGTGTCCCGCGCCGCGTCGCCGGGTGTCCGCACTTCCATGTGGATTCCACGGCCCCGCGAACAGAACTCCGGCGAGCCGCCGGACCGGGCCGCCCCGCTCGCCGTGCCCGCTTCAATGCCGGTCCGGCGCGGCCGACACCCACAGGACCCGGTCCAGGCAGGCGCCTCCATGAAACCCGCACCTCCCGTTCTCCGGCCGCTTCCGCGGCGGCCTTCACCGGTGTCGCGTCCACCAGCGTCCGGCGGATCCGCCGGGTCCCCGCGGCTGGGCCGGCTGGACGCCCTGCGGGGGATCGCCGCGCTGCTCGTGGCGGTCGACCATTCCTCGTACTCCTTCATGACGGAGTTCCGGAAGCAGGTGATGCCCCAGATCGACATCGGCCGGTACGGCGTCATGCTGTTCTTCCTGGTGAGCGGTTACGTCATTCCCGCCTCGCTCGAGCGGCGGGGCTGCGTGAGGAGCTTCTGGATCGGGCGGGCCCACCGCATCTACCCGCTGTGGGCCATGGTGGTGGGCTCAGCCCTGGCGCTGAACCTGGTCGGCGTCGCACATCTCGGCACTCGCTTCGAGGGGCGGAATCCCCTCACGGTCGCCGTCGCGCACACCACCCTGCTTCAGGAACTGCTGGGGACGCCGAGTGTCGTCCTCGTCCTGTGGACACTGTCGTACGAGCTGGCGTTCTACCTGCTGGTCGTCGCCCTGTTCACGGTCCGGCTCCACCGGCGCTCCGCGACCGTCTCGGTGGCCCTGGGAGCGCTGGCCGCCGTGAGCGCGACCGCGGCGTTCGTGCCACCGGCGTCCGCGCTGACCTCCGCGGTCGGCGCGGGACCGCTCGTCGCGCTCGCCTCCACGGCGCTGGTGTTCGCCGTCCTCTGCGGGAGTTCCGGGAGGTCCGGACTGCGGGTGCCGGGGGCCGTGGCGGGAGGCGTGCTCGCGCTGGTACTGGTCTCCTTCAACGGCACCGTTCCGCTCTGGGAAGGCCTGGTGATCCTGGCCGTGATGTTCCTCGGCACCGCCGTCCAGCGGGCGGAGAGCGGGGAGAGCACCTGGCCGCGCGCGGCCCGCACCGCCGCCGTGGTGGTGATCTGCGCCGTGGGGAGCGCGTACGCGTACGGCGGCACCGCTTCCTTCGTACGGCGCGGCTGGATCACGGCCTTCCTGCTGGCCGTGCTCACCTTCGGCGTGGCCCTCGCGCTGCGCCGCCGGAGGATTCCCCGCGCGCTGACCTGGCTGGGGACGGTCAGCTACTCGCTGTACCTGGTTCATCCGGTCCTGCTGGCGGTGAGCGACAGCGTGATCGGCCGGTACCGGCGCGACAGCCCCGTACTCGAAGCGGTGTTCTTCGCCGTGCTGCTGCCGTTGTGCGCGCTGACCCATCGTTTCGTCGAGGTGCCGGGTCAGGCCCGGGGCCGGAAACGGATCCGCCGCATCAGACAGGGAACGGGCGGCAACCTTTTCGCTTCCGGCGGCCACTGACGGGTACACCACCGGCTCGATCCTCCGAACGGATGCGCATGAGGGAAACGAGGCAGGCCGCGCGACGACGCGGACGCCGGCCGACGCTGAGGGCCGTGGCCCCGATCGCCCTGGTCGCGGTCGGTGCCCTGGTCTGCCTGGTCGTGGCGTTCCGGCCCGGCCACCAGCCCGCCACGGGAGACGGAGCGGGCTCGGCGGTCGCCGGCTCCCGCCGGACCACGGCTCCCGGCCGGCAGTCTTCGGCCGGATCGACGTCCCCCTCGGCGACCCGGTCGCACAGCCCCGCCGCCTCCCCGACCGCGACGGCCCGCCCCACCGCCTCGGCACGGCCATCGGCCTCGAACACCTCCCGCACAACGACGACGACCGCTTCGCTCGCGGGACGGATCCGTCCGGGGGTCGGCTACCGGGGTGTGGCGACCATGTACGACGCCGGGGGCGGCGACGGCGCCTGCTCCTACGGTCCGAGCGACGACGTCATGACCGCGGCGATGAACCACACCGACTACGAAACGTCCAAGGCGTGCGGGGCCTACGTGCAGGTGCGCGCCGCCAGCGGCGCGAGCGTCACGGTCCGGATCACCAACGAATGCCCGACGGGCTGCGCCCCCGGCCAGCTCGACCTCAGCACCCAGGCGTTCGCCCGGCTCGCGAACCCGGTGGCCGGCCGGATCCCGATCACGTGGAAACTGCTGAGCCCCGGCGACTCCGGCACGGTCGCCCTCCGCTACAAGACCGGGTCCAGCCGCTACTGGTGCGCACTCCAGGTGATCGGTCACCGGAATCCGGTGGCCCGGGTCGAACTCGGCTCCGGCGGCGCATGGCGGCCGCTTCCTCGCACCGACTACAACTACTTTCTCGCCGAGGACGGCGGCGGCTGCGGAGGCACGATCCGGATCACCGACATCTACGGTGAACGCCTGACCGTCGACGGCATCGCGCTGCGGCCCGACGCCGTGCAGACGACCCGGCTCCAGTTCGCGCGCCACTGACCCGTCCCATCCCGTTCCGTTGTGTTCCGGGGAGTGCGCCCCGTCGCACGCCGGGCGCGCCCCAGGGTGCGTCGCGCGGTGGGCGCGCCCCCGGGGGCGCG